>DATCKB010000172.1:0-8523 GCA_036562505.1 Parasegetibacter sp.
CCAGGGCAGTTGTCGCCGCAATCGAGAGGCTTTTCCTTACGGCATCTTCTGCCCATTCGAGATTACGATTGCGTCTTTCAGCAATAGTCCGGATAAATGCCGCAGCATCATTGGTTGTTTTCTCATTCATAACTGAATCCATCGAGGAGTTCATCGCAACCGGATGTGCAGCTCCGATATTTGTTCCCGGAGCCATTGCTGCAATATGCGCGGCCATTGTTATGAAAACACCTGCCGAACCCGCATGCGCTCCGTTTGGTGCCACATATACTACAACCGGCACCGGAGACTCAAGTATATCTCCGACAATCACTCTGGTGGATTTTAATAACCCGCCGGGAGTATTCAGCCTTAGAAGCACCATCTCTGCATTCTCTTTCTCTGCTTTCTTAATTCCTCTTTTCAGATAATCAGCTACCGCCGGATTAATACTGCCATCAACGGTTAAACGAACCACTTTCTGTGCGTGCAGCGCCCGAAAAGGGCAGAAAACAAACAGCAGAATAAGAAGTAAAAAGTTTCGGTACACGGTTATAAGATTTCAAAAAGAATAACGTAATATACTAAATTCAGACGGCCCGGGGCTTCTTCTCACTGAATTTAGCTGATATGCGCGTGAATCAGATTAACTTCGCTTACAGGAAATGATCTGCCGATGAAATTCGAACAATACCATATTTCTCCCGACATAAAGAAAAGCTTAGCGGAATTGGGTTTCAAACGCCCTACCGATATACAGTTCAAAGCTATCCCCTCAATTCTGAAAGGCGAAGATGTACTCGCAATAGCTCAAACCGGAACGGGAAAAACTGCGGCCTTCGCTATTCCGGTTCTTCATATACTGCAACAACGTCGTCAGAAAAAACAACCCGGAGAAGTGAGTTGTCTGGTTATGGTTCCTACCAGGGAACTGGCCATCCAGATTGCAGATGCATTTCGTCAGATCGGTAAATACACTAAACTAAAGATTGTCGGGCTGCACGGCGGAGTAGATCAGGATCCCCAGATCAAAAGTCTCGCAAAAGGTGTAGATGTTCTGATTGCCACTCCGGGTAGGATGTTCGATCTCATCCACCAGCAACATCTGGATATCAGCCGTTTGCAGATACTTATTCTGGATGAGGCAGATCATATGCTCGACCTCGGCTTTATAAAAGATATAAAAGACGTAATCAGAAAGGTTCCCGGCCAGCATCAGACCCTTTTCTTTTCGGCTACTATTGACAGTGAGATCAAAGACTTAGCCTACAGTATTGTGAGAAATCCAATCCGGATTCAGATTTCTCCGCAGGATCCGGTGTCTAAGAATGTCAGTCATGCTGTTGCATTCATAGAAATGGACGACAAACGTTTCTTCCTTGAACGTCTTATTAAAGATTATCCGGAAAGTAAGATCCTGGTATTCGTACGTACAAAAGTGAGAGCAGAAAGAGTACATGCCGCCATGCAACGAGTGGGAATTCAAACACTCACTATGCATGGCGGTAAAGAACAGGCCGACCGCCTTCGCGTTCTGGAAGATTTTAAAAAAGGCCTGTCAAAAGTGTTAATAGCTACCGACGTAAGCGCCCGCGGAATTGATATCCCGAATGTAGAATATGTAGTGAATTACGACTTACCTGATGTAGAAGAAAATTATGTTCACCGCGTGGGTAGAACCGGTCGTGGTGTGAACAAGGGTCAGGCCGTTTCATTTTGTAGTACAGAAGAAAAACCCTTGCTGCAGGCCATTGAAAAATATATCGGTAAAAAGATTGCGGTGATGGAAATTGATCCGTCGGATTATCAGAAAACTATCAGCTTTTCCGAAGACATACCCAACGATAATTATGAGTTGCTGATTAAAGAGTTCGAAAAGCAACAGGAAGCTGCAAAACGCAAAAAGAAGAAGAAAAGATAGTCAACGCAGAGTTTTCCTTACTCCGGACCTTAATCATTTCTGTTTCCATACCCTGCCGGCCCACCTGTGGCATAAATTTTTTATTGGTTTTGCATATACCAATTTTATGAACAGAATTTATGCCCTCACCTTTTTGTTTGTCACCTCAATTCTGAGTAGTTGTGCAGCAGTAGAAGGAATTTTCAAAGCCGGCATGTATTGGGGAATTTTTCTTGTAGTATTAGTAATTGGCGTCATTCTCTACCTGGTCATGAGATTAAAAAAGTAGATGATGAATTACCCCGTACACGTAGGTAAACCGCATCCACTTGGTGCCACTTGGGATGGAGACGGAGTGAACTTCGCTCTCTATGCCGAACACGCTGATTCAGTTGAACTCTGTTTGTTTCACAGCCCCCGGGATGAAACCGAATTTCAGAAAATCCAGATCAAAGAAAAGTCGCGCCACATCTGGCATGCATATATTCCGGGAATAAAACCCGGGCAAGTTTACGGTTATCGCGTACACGGAGCGTATAAACCAGAGAACGGCCTGCGCTTCAATCCAAATAAATTACTTCTTGACCCCTATGCACTCGCTATCCCCGGAACCCTGCAATGGCATGATTCACTTTTCGGATATAATATTGGTAATCCGGAAGAAGACCTGAGTTTCAGCACGCTGGATAGCGCTCCCTTTATTCCAAAGTCGGTAGTGGTTGACGGAAATTACGACTGGGAAGGCGATGAAAGTCCGGACATCCCGTATCACCAGACGATCATCTATGAAACTCACGTAAAGGGATTTACGTTTCTTAATCCGCTCATACCCGAAAATATCCGGGGCACGTACGCAGCTATCGGTCATCCTGTATCTGTTGAATATCTGAAAAAGCTGGGTATCACCACAATTGAACTCATGCCTGTACATCACTTCATTACCGACAGACATTTAAAAGACAAGGGACTCACAAACTACTGGGGATATAATACGATCGGATTTTTCGCACCGGATGTACGCTACAGCTCCTCCGGTGTTATGGGAGAACAGGTGCGTGAATTTAAAGACATGGTGAAGGCCTTGCATAAGGCAGGCATTGAAGTAATACTTGATGTGGTTTACAATCATACAGGAGAAGGGAACCACATGGGACCAACACTTTCATTCCGGGGAATCGACAATTGTTCCTACTACCGGTTAACTGAAGACCGCAGGTATTACATGGATTTTACCGGAACAGGAAATACTTTGAACGCTATGGTGCCCAATGTATTAAGACTGATCATGGACAGTCTGCGCTACTGGATTCAGGAAATGCATGTCGACGGATTCCGATTTGACCTGGCGTCGGCTCTTGCAAGAGAGCTGCATGATGTAGACAGACTGGGATCATTTTTTGATATTATTCATCAGGATCCTGTTATCTCTCAGGTTAAACTTATTGCAGAACCCTGGGATATTGGTGAAGACGGATATCAGGTTGGAAAATTCCCCGCTGAATGGGCAGAATGGAACGGTAAATACCGCGACTGTGTAAGAGATTACTGGCGTGGAGCAGACAGTATGCTGGCTGAATTCGCAGAGCGGTTTACAGGCAGTTCGGACTTGTATAAGAACGATTATCGGCACCCGACAGCAAGCATCAATTTTGTAACTGCGCACGATGGGTTCACCCTGAATGATCTTGTATCGTACAATGAAAAACATAATGAGGCGAACAAAGACAATAATGAAGACGGTGAAAGCCATAACCGTTCCAATAACTGGGGAATTGAAGGACCCGCTAACGACGAAACCCTGATTGAATTCAGAAACAAACAGAAGCGAAATTTTCTTGCAACATTATTCCTTTCACAGGGAGTTCCGATGATGCTGAGCGGAGATGAAATAGCAAATACTCAATACGGTAACAATAATGCATATTGCCAGGATAATGAAATTTCATGGATTAAATGGGAAGATGCGGACCATCAACTTCTTGTTTTCACACAGAAATTAATTCAGTTGAGAAGCAGTCACCCTGTATTCTGCCGTCATGGATGGTTTCAGGGAAAACCTATTCGGGGAACAGATGTTCATGATATTGAATGGTTTCTGCCTGAAGGAGAAGAAATGTCGGAAGAGCACTGGAACCAGGATTTTGCAAAATCGTTAGCAGTTTTTTTAAACGGACTGGGTACACACTCCCCTGCGCCGGATGGATCAAAAATCACCGATGATCATTTCTACGTCATTTTTAATGCACATTCAGCTCCTCTGGAATTTGTACTGCCAGACGAAAAGCACGGAAAAGAATGGAAGAAAGTAATGGACACCCATGAAAATTTTTTAAATGAAGAAGAAGGAGAAAATTTTCCGCATTCAGCCAGGATCACCGCTCAGGCATATTCAATGTTGTTATTGAAATGTAAAGCATGACCACTTTATCCGGGTACTATTCTGCATTTATAAATAAATCCGGAGGTGCATCTTCAAACAGATACCCCCGGATTTATACAATCAACGTCTAATCAGTTGAGTAACTCTGCTAACTTAGCTGTTATCTCATCCTTTCTTCCATTCATTACTATCTTACCCTCTTTATCCAGCAGGATATAAGTAGGTAAGGAATTCACTTTATACAAACCAAGAATTTCTGATCCTCTGTTTTTTACCGGGAAACGATCAATTACCTGAATCCACGGCATTTGTTCTTCATCAAGCGCTTTAATCCAGTCATTCCATCTTGAGTCGTTTGAAACAGCTACAATTTCAAAATCCTTCCCTTTATACTTTTCATAAATTTCCTTCCAGTGCGGAATAGCAGCCCGACAAGGTTTACACCAGCTTGCCCAGAAATCCAGCAGCACATATTTACCTCTTACCGATGAAAGAGTGAAATTAGTGCTATCACGCTGTAACAGAGTGAAATCCGGAGCCTGGTTACCGGGTGATACCGCTCTTCTCCCTTCTACTTCGTTCACTATTTCTTTATAATATACCGAATTTTTTGCAGGAGCTGTAAACTGGCTGAGCAAAGAATCCATCGTAGACAGAGGAATATCCCGGTTAAAACGATAATAATTATCCAGATGATATACTGCTGCTACTGATCGGGGATTCTCAGCAATAAACCGGATTAATAGTTGCTTCTCAAGTGATACTAACTGGTTGCGCAATGGCATCATCTGAAGCCGGATCTCATCCTGCTTTTCCTTTGAGGCTTCGGAGGAATATAATTTCTGCAATTCATCCATCTGATCTTTTAGCATTTTGTATTCCGGCTCATTGTTGTATTTCATGAATTCATCGTGAGCTAAAGATCCAGACACAGTATAATTCTTTAGCTGAGCCTGCTTACCCATACCGTAAGCTGTATAGTCGTAATAAGTTGAACCGGTTGTATCAGCCTCAACAGTAATTTCGCTGGCTTCAACAAAAACAGGAAAGGAAAAATTCCCCTCACCAGCAACAATCATCATCATTTCGGGAACATCTACTTTTCCGCTGAGTTCAAACTTTCCATCGACAATTGAAGTACTATCCACCACTTTATAGGTATTATCTCCATAACTGATAGCCTGAATCTTTACAGGACCCGACGCCAGATTGATTTTTCCCTGAAGTGAAAAACTGCTAGCGGAAATTCCGGAATTGTTTGTCTGATTATTGCATGATGATAGAACTATACAAATGGCTCCGGCCGATAAAATCGTGTAAAACGAATTCTTGATTAGATGTGTCATTTGATTTAATTAGTTGAAAAAGATTGTTCAACAACCTGACAGGATTTTCCTGTATCGGTTATTCATTCCTGTTATCAGAACCCAAAAATTTCCCTGAGTTTTTTATCCATTGCTTCATCGTTTTCTCCGCCACCGCCATATCTTCCTACAATTACACCCTGAGGATCTATGAGTATCTTCGTTGGTAATGTATGAATTCCGTAGCGGTCAGATATAGAAGCAGATCTATTAAATCCTCCGTCAGCAGTACGCTTCAATCCCCGCAATATATGTTTCCACACTCCGATTCCATCCTCCTCTACTGCTTTCCTCCAGTTCTCCAGTTTAGAGTCATCGTCGGAAACCCCTATAATCTCAAAGCCTTTGTCCTTGTATTTTTTGTACAACTCCAGAAGATGCGGATTGCCCTTGCGGCAGGGTATACACCAGGATGCCCAAAAGTCTACCAATACATATTTCCCTTTGTAGTCGGCCAGACTCAACCGACCACCCCGCAATTCTTCAGATTCAAATACAAAGGCTTTTGCACCCGGGGAGCCAGATTTGAGATCATCGATTTCTTTTTTTATTTCTTTGCCGATGGAACTTTGTTTAATCTCTTCCGAAAGGCGGTTATAGTATTCCTCAACTTTCGTATACGACAGACTGCTTATCTTATAACGAAGCAGAGTTGCAGAGACAAATGACTGCGGATGATTCTCAATAAAATTCAATTCCACACTACCGATTTGCCGCTGCACCGGACCCATTGCATCCTTAGCTTCATTAGCTTTTTCTTTTAATCTGGCAACAGTAGCTTGATCTGAATTTGCGTTGCGCATTGCCGCGATGTACGCATAGTTCGCCTCAATGTATGCGTCAGAAAGCGGCTTCAGTTTTGCCATCAATTCTGCCTTTTGCTTATTTAATTCATCCTGCTCCGACTGGGTTTTGGAACCCCACATTTTTAATTCAGAGAATTTGTTATAAACCAGTTTAACGGTCATGCTTCCCGGCTCCAGATAAATGCTCGCACGATTAGGATTATCGTAATTGCGATTATTTCTGTCCATCATCAAAGTCGCCGCCACTACTCCGGGTATTTTTCCTTCGAATCGGAATTTCCCTTCCTGCACCATAACACTGTCAAACACGCGCTGATCTCCCTCGCCTGAATACATCAGGTAAATGTATTCATTGCTCTTCCCGCTCAGCTCGCCCGAAAGTGTAAACGCCTTTTGTGCTATGGCCGGAATACAAAGCACAGTAGCCAGTCCGATTAATAAATGCTTCATTTTATTTTATTTTATTTTGTTTTGACGCATATAAAATACTCCGGTCGGCTTTACTGAAACTGCATTACCGCCGGAGTATATTGACTATTTACTGTTTAATCATCTCAGCCATATCAGGTTTTTGAATAGCCCGTGTTTTGTTCTCCGATTGCAGGGTTCATCTGAAACTCCGTTGCCGGAATCGGCAGAATAATCTGAAATCTTTCGGTTATAGTAGGTCGCAACTGTTTTACTGTGTTAAATGGTAACCTTACCAGCGCCAGATAATCCATTCCGTTTTCCGAAACAAAATTTCGCGAGAACTCTTTATAAATTTCAATCAGCATCTGATCGGGGGTAGTTGCATTGTCGATGGCTGTAAAATCAGTCACTTCAGCTCTTTCCAGTACTGTTCTGAGTACATTTCTGGCATTAGCCACCGTACCTCCGCTTCTTATAATTGCCTCAGCCTTCATAAGATAAACTTCAGTTAATCGGATAGCGTAGGCCACCTCAACAGCCGGTCCATAATATTTTGTCAGGTAAAAGGAATCGAGTTTGTTTAGACCTGCCATGGTAGCGTGATTATGCACATCTCCTACCCTACTGTACATCCAGGTACTCCGGGGATCTCCGTTCAACAACTGAACAAACTCATTCGTCGTGAGATATACTCCTGACTGAACAAACTGGTAAGCTCTGAATTTACCATCCTGAGAAGGCTGTGGATATATACCCAGAATAACTTCAGAGCTGGAGAGTCCTTTACTTTGAAACAGATCTCTCAATTTCGGTTCGAGCGCATAGGAAGTACCGCCGGTATTGGCAATAATGTCATCAGCAATTGTAATTACATCATTATAGTCTGAGCCTTGTCCTCTTAATAATAATACCCGCATTTTTAAGGCTTTAGCAGCCGCTTTGCTGGCATAGTGATTTGGTCTTACCGTGCGTGCATTCGCTATAGCAAAATCAAGGTCTGCAAGAATATGCTCATAACTCTCCTTTACAGTGCTCCTTTTTTTGGAGGCATTACTCAGGCGAAGTGGTTCATTGCGTATCAAAACACCTTTATCACTGTTTATATCAAACCATTCGGAGAACATCCAAAGCAACTGAAAGTGTGCGTAGGCTCTGATAAAATGAGCTTCGCCAAGAATTTCAGCTTTTCTTGTTCCGGAAAACTTCGAATCATCCAGTTCACTTACTTCTTCAATTACCGCATTCGCTGCGTTAAGAATACTAAAGTTCGGCGTCCAATAACTGGCAGAACCGGTAGGTGCCATGAGGTTGGTGTTCTCAATTGTTCTGCCAAATGCATATTGCATAAGACCTGACAACTGAGAGGGGAAAATTTCAAAGATATAATGCCATCCTGTTGAAGCTGCTGTGGCATTTGCCAACCGGGCATAGGCCCCGTTGAGAGCAACTTCAGCACTTTTCTGATCGGTCACCACTGCCCCCTCAACTCTGGCCTGAGTGGGTAGTGCCCCAAGTTCACGTTTACAGGAAGACAGCGTGAATGCAGCAACAGCCGCAAATAAGATATATAGAAAATTTAGCTTTTTCATCTGTTCAATGTTTTAAATAAGAATTAAAGTGCCATGCGTAAACCGATGGTGAATTCTCTGGTTGACGGGAAAGTACTCAAATCACGTCCACCAC
>DATCKB010000175.1:0-2934 GCA_036562505.1 Parasegetibacter sp.
ACTGTTCACCGTAGCAAAATAGCCTTTTCTGTTTTCATCAAAGAACAACAAGGTACCCGACTGAAAATCGGATCCAACAAAATTCTTAATCTTCCAGCCACCTTCCACGGTTACGGGGAAAGTATTATATCTCCGGTGATGACTCATATAAAGAGGAGATTGATCGCTTGGATTGGCAGAGGTTTTACTGAAAACACGCCCTGTTTCGTCCAAAACAAAATCAGAAATTCCAAAATAAAACGCATCCTTAGCTACAAATCCTTCAGGGAACTCTCCATCCAGAAATTCTTCTTTCATGGTAACCACTTTTGCTAGTGTTTTTCCGGAAAGTTCAACCGGTCCCTGACCACCTTTCTGAATAACCAGCACTTCCGATTCACCGGTCATGTAAGCATAGTGTTCCACCATTTTAATCGGTTGCGAACCCAGTTCGGCTCCCTGATTGAAAAGTGCATACGCATTCAGGAATGGAGTAAATACACTACCTGAGGTAGGATTCTGCCATCTGATATAGGTAAGATCTGATTTTCCACCTTTATCAGCAAGAATCATCCATCCGATATTAATAGCCGAACTTACATTGATGACATATTTAGCCATCGTGCGCTCACCTGTCTTTTTGTTGATAACCGAATACACCCCCTGAGCCTGACCTACGGGCAACATACAAATACCGGTGTAGTTTTTATCTGTACTCAGAATGTCACCGTTTGCGTACCATTCAAACTCATAGTCATTTTCATTGAAAAATCGGGTAGAGTCTCCGGTCGATTTTGACACTACAGTTGCTCGCATCGAAAATTCCTGACCTGCAACTGCATTAAAGTTACTGCTAGGCACAAACGTAATTTGTACATCTCCGAATGAAGGATCATAGTCGTAATTTCCCAGATCCTTATAACATCCGGTAAGAACTATCATTATCCAGCAAATGGCTGGCAGATATAAAAATTTTAATGTCTTCATTTTTCTCGTTTTTTGATTAACCGACAACATAAACTGTCATTGGAGTACCATCATCTTCCATCACTTCCTGGCCATCGGTTTTTTTCTGAATCAGGTAATATTTAAATTGCAGCATTGCAGCCAGAGCCTCTGCCTCACTTACGGCAGACAAATCTGAAACACCGGTTACAGTGATAAACAACGCAAACTTTTTCACTGTAAATCGACCCAGTTCATAATAACTCTCGCCGTAGGTCTCCACATAATTGTTAGGATCCCACCAGGCTGGCTTTGAAGCCTGATTCGTAATGGAAATCTTTGCAAAAATGTTCTTAAACGGGCCGGGTTTGAAGTACTGATTCTCTTCAATTTTCAGCGAAAGATATTTATACGAAGTTTGAAGATCATCGGTTTTCTTCATTTTCACATATACGGTATCTACAACGCGTCCCGCTCTGAGTATGAATTTGTTGGGGAGCTCATAGTTCGCAGCTGAAGCAGTTGTTGCCTGTGGATCAACTACGATAGGTATTTCACGATCAACAGTTGAAGGAGAACCGATTATTTCCACCTGAAGAGGAATATCAACGGTCTCTTTCCCCGGATGAAAGAAGAAGGATAAAGTGGTCGAATCGTTGGAGGGCTTTGTGAAATATACAAAGTCATACCCGGGTGACTCGTACAATGGGATTTCCCTTTTTGTACAACTGCTAATAACAACTATCAGCAGAGCAGTTATAGAGAAATGAATTATATTTTTCATTATCAAGTTATTTAAATTCTATTAAATCTGACGAATACAGCATTATTTCCTTAGAAGTTGTTTTCGCTGACAGGAATAGGAAGTACAAACTTTTCTCCCATTTCAACTCCCAACCCATTATTACCGATGGCAGGTATATTCAACCTCTTGTACATGAAGAAAAGTTGCCCCTCACCGATAAACTCCTTTCTGGCATCTCTCACCAGCGCATCCATATATGATTGCTTTGAAATAGGTGTAGATAATGGATTACCGTTGATACCTCTGCCTTTTCTTACCAGATTCAGGTAATTCACTGCCTGAGCAGGATCAGTGTCGATCAGACATTCACCCAGGATATAATAAATTTCGCTCAGTCGCAAAATCGGAATTATTCTACCTACGGTGTTATCCATATTATAGGTATTTCCACCTCGCTTATATTTAATCGAAATCAGATTCGCTCCGCTACCTTCTGTTAACCGGGAGAAGCGGAAATCATCAGTATCGGGAACGAACAGGTTAGCCGCGTCGGAAATAAACACACCAGCGGATTTTCCTATCGTATTTTCAAAGTTATCCAGCGTAAGTCTGTTATAGAATCCCAGAATGATATCATGTGTTAACCTTCTGTTCCGCTTCTCGGGGACATTTAAATCAAGTGCAGACTCCGGCGTAAAGTAGAAGTAGTATTTAAGTGGAGTTGTATTAAGTGTATAAGGAACTATTTCCTGAGCATATTTCAGGGCGTTCGTCTTATCGTTCGCGTACAGATACAACCGGGCAAGTATTCCGGTTATTGCGAAATAATTGAGGCGGGTACCGCGTCTGCTGTAGAACGCTCCGTTGTAGTTGTTCGACAGCAGTCTTGCTTCAGGAGAGGCAAACGCTGAATAACCGGCTGTAATGGTATCATAAGGTGCTACCAGATCCCGGCCCTGCTTTAAATCTTCGGCCGCACGGTTTAACACCTCCATGCTGGAAATCTTTGATTCACCATGTGAAGGATAAGTAGTATAATAAGGAATATACTTGCCCTGAGCATCTACTGCAATGGACGGTGCATAAAGTCTGAGTAGTTCGAAATGAAGAAATCCTCTTAAAGCAAGAGCTTCACCCTTAATCAGATTTTTTTCCTGAAGACCGTCAATAAAATCCTCGGCGTTTTTGTTTTCAATATTTACCAGAAGATTATTACAGTTTGCAATGGCGTTATATAATCCCTCCCAGAATTTGTCCAGCCTCGG
>DATCKB010000184.1:0-2587 GCA_036562505.1 Parasegetibacter sp.
ATCTCTAAAATTGATGAAATCAATAAGGCGAACCGTGAATCACTTTCTTCCGGTTTAAAGGAATTTACTTTAGAACAACGGAATAAATTCGATGAATTAAAACAGGAGCAGAAAGATCTGACCAACAAAACCGTTGATCAACTTGAGAAAATTACTTCCAAGGTAGAACAGAAGCTTGGCCTGATGAACGATCAGACCAAGAACGATAATATTGCTTTACGGGAGGCAATGGCCAACGCCTTCAGGGGATTTCAGGAAACCTTTGATAAAAATGTACAGAGTTTTAATCAATTGCAGCGCGAGAAGTTCATGCAGATGGAAACACGGCAGGGTGAACTGATTAAACAAACTGAATCAAAACTGGAAATTATCCGTGCTACGGTTGATGAAAAACTCGAAAAAACCCTGAGCGAACGCCTCGGTCAGAGTTTCGAAACAGTTGGTAAACAACTTATTGAAGTACAGAAAGGTCTGGGTGAAATGCAAACCATTGCATCTGACGTAGGCGGACTGAAAAAAGTGCTGAGCAATGTGAAGTTACGTGGAGGGGTAGGCGAAGTTCAACTGGCTATGCTGCTCGAGCAGATTCTTGCACCCAACCAGTATGATGCAAACGTGAAAACGAAAAAAGGTAGTTCTGAACCGGTTGAATTTGCAGTCAAACTACCCGGTCGCAGCGAGGATGAAAGTGCTTTTGTTTATCTGCCTATCGACGCAAAATTCCCGAAAGATGCTTATGAGCACCTGGTTGCAGCTTATGAAAATGCGGTTCCTGATGATATAGATTCCGCAATAAAAAATATGGAAACCACCATTCAACGGATGGCAAAAGATATTCATGATAAATATCTGGATCCACCGAATACTACTGATTTCGCCATCATGTTCCTGCCGTTCGAAAGTATTTATGCAGAAGTTATACGTCGCACTGCCTTAGTTGATCAGATCAGAGAGAAATATAAAATAACTGTTGCTGGTCCAACTACCCTGATGGCTATTCTGAACAGCCTGCAGATGGGGTTCAGAACCCTGGCAATTCAGAAACGCAGCAGTGAGGTCTGGAAGGTCCTGGGTACAGTGAAAACTGAATTTGAGAAACTCGGCGGACTTCTGGAGAAAGCGCAGAAAAACATTCAGACTGGTCTCGGTCAGCTCGATAATGTAGTGGGACCCCGAACAAAAGCGATTCAGCGCCAGCTCAGGAACGTAGAATCTTTACCGGCTGCTGATTCTAATAAACTGCTCAGCGATATTCCTCAGGAATTATTTGATGACGACAGCGATGTGGATGATGAAGGTAATGGTAAATAATGTCAGCACCAGCTAAGGGTAACGGGTATACCTGATCGATTTAGCGGTGAATGACAAGTGAAGCTGGTGAATGACAAGTGAATTTTACAGGAATAATTCTTTCACGATAATGTAAATTCCCATCACCAGTACAAACCATCCGAACCCCTTTTTGAGGGAATCGCCCGAAACTTTTTTGGAGTATTTGTTGCCGATGAATATTCCGATAATTGCAAGTGATGTTACAATTAATATGGTTGTCCAATCCGTTTCATAATTTCCCAGATCGCCGGTAAATCCTATCAGCGATTTAGCTGCGATAATCAGTAATGAAGTGCCTACAGCCTGTTTCATGGGTAATCTGGTAAGCAATACTAATGCGGGAATGATCAGAAAACCTCCGCCTGCTCCGACTAAACCGGTTAATACACCAACCACAGCACCTTCCACCAGAATCAAGGGGTAATTAAACTTTTGTTTACCGTTTGCTTCTTGTGGGCCGACTTTTTTATTGCGAATCATGGATACCGAAGCAAATACCATTAATACCGCAAACAAAATCATCAGTAACAATGATTTGGTCAGGGTAAAACTACCCACGGTAAATATAGTTACGGGAATAGCGGGAACAATATATGCTCTTGTTATATAAACTGCAGCAATAGATGGAATACCAAATATGATGGCGGTTTTAATATTTACCTCGTTCTGCCGGAATTTCTGCCAGGAACCGACCAGACTGGTAGTTCCTACAATGAACAGGGAATAGGCTGTTGCCGGTACGGCAGCTACTCCGAATAAATATACCAGTACAGGAACGGTCAGAATGGAACCACCACCTCCGATTAGGCCGAGTGAGATACCAATCAGCAGTGAAGCTATATAACCCGCGATTTCCATGAATTTTTATTGGTTGTACACTTGTAATCAACAGAAGCAGACAGTAAATTAATGCAATTTGGTGTTTCAGCACCCATTAATTCACCGTCTTCTGTGCAAGGTACACGGAAACACTTTGCGGTGGAAGCGATATTTGATGAAAGGCCTTAATTGATTCCCCAAACGTATGAATTGATGACTGAAACGTATTTCCCGGATTTTCAGTTTCGCCCGGAATTTTACTTTCCTCGCCTTTAGTTGTTATAACCCCGGCCTCGATCGGCTGGCTTTGAATTACTGAACCTGAGTCAAGAATTTTTTCCCCGGTTTCAACCCAGTCAGGAATTGTGTAGTTAATTGACTGATGCGAAATATTAAAAAACGCGACTATGCATTCGGGTGAATTTTCTGCATGGCG
>DATCKB010000186.1:0-2266 GCA_036562505.1 Parasegetibacter sp.
GTGCAATGATGCTCGTGAACGTTCAACTGTTTCAACACGAAGACGGGGCACGCCTGAAATTGAAACCTTTTACAACAGAATTATGCGGGCACCTGAAGAAAATTTATGATGGTAACGGAATGGTGAATATCGAAATTGAAGGGGATGATGATATTGTTCTGGATAGTGACCACGCTATTTCATTCGGACTGATTATAACAGAATTGCTTACTAATTCGTTTAAGCATGCGTTCATTGAAGGAAGTGATGGTGCTGGTATACGGATTGCATTTTCGAAAGAAGGTTCCGGTTCGATAAGATTTTTCTATTCCGACAATGGAAAAGGTATTGAACCTGAGCAAATGACAACCAGTGATTCCATGGGTACTTCTCTGATCAGAGATTTAACCCGGCAGTTGAATGCCACACTGGAAATAAATAATCAGAATGGTTTAAATTTTATGTTTTTAATTCCTTTGAAATAATTTATGATACGTGTATTGATTATTGAGGACGAGATTATTATCGCCAGGTTTATTGAACAACAATTACAGGAGCATTTTAATTGCGACACGCGTATTGCGCTTTCATCTAACGAGGCCAGAGAGCTGATGAGTTTGTTTCAGCCTCATCTGGTACTTACGGATATCAATCTTCGCGAAGTTCAGTCGGGTATAGAATTGATCAAAGAGCTTCAGAACTCTTATATTTTTGAAGTAATTTATATTACTTCCTATCAACATAGTAAAGTGCTTGAGCTGGCGTCGGGAACGAATCCGGCGAATTTTCTGGTCAAACCAGTAGATGAAGAGCAGTTGGTTGCAGGTGTAGGAGAGGTAATCAGGTCGATTGATAAAAATTCCCCCGAGACAGTAAATCTGAATTTGCCGATAGACTTAAAAGGCCAGGAACTGAAAGTGGTGAAGCTGATGAGTAGAAAGAATAATGATAATGAGATTGCTTCTCTTCTTGGAATTTCAACGAATGAAGTGAATGAAATAAAGAAATCTGTGTGCACCCGGCTTAATATTCCTGAAGAAAATTTCTTACAACTTCAGGAGTGGGCGGTCAGACATCGTATGCTACTATAGATTACTTCATTTAAATATAAATATGAAAGAAAATCCTGATTATCTTCTTTTATTTGATGGAGTATGTAATTTATGTAATGGTCTGGTTCAGTTTGTTATTAGAAACGACAAAAAAGGAAAATTTCGATTTGCTTCACTTCAATCTGAATATGGTCAGGAGGTACTGAAGAAATTTAATCTTTCTTCTGCTGAATTTGATTCCTTTATTTATATCAGAAAAAACAAGGCTCAAATCAAATCTACTGCCTCTCTTTATGTGTTAAAAGATATGGGGACGCTATGGCCTATGCTTTTTATTTTTATCGTGATACCACGACGTCTGCGGGATTGGATATATAGTACTATAGCCCGCAACCGGTATAAATTATTCGGGAAAAAAGATGAGTGTATGTTACCCCGGCCCGAGTGGAGAGAGCGATTTTTGGGATGACGAGTGATAAAAGTTACACGGCAAGAATTTGTAATTATGGAAGACCTGAAGGGCGTGCAGCTCTTTGCCTCAGGATGGAGTGATATTGCAAAATTTTGTAATATAACTGGAATTCCCAGATTTATGGTTTTTGATAAACAGGGCAGGATTATAACTATAAATTCACCCAGACCGTCTAATCCTGAACTGAAATTATTACTGGAGCAGGAACTGAAGAAATAAATAATACAGGTATTCCAATATTCAGGAGAAAATCAAAGGGGCGGAGGTTAAATCATCCGCCTTCTTTTATATATAACTCTGGTATTTGACGGGGTTTTAAGGATATAGATACCTTCATCCAGGGATGATACATTAATAATATATTTAATTGGGGTGACCCGGTTGATTGAAATTTCTTCGCTGAGGTCTTTACCGTCTATGGAGGTAAGGGCCAGGTTGATAAGTTCTTTCTCGGGCGCTTCTATAAGCATAAAACTGGCAGTCGGATTCGGATAAAGCCTGATAGATGTTCCGGAATTGACTTTCAATTCCAGCACTCTATTTTCGGGAATTTTTTTTAAGGTGGTTAGGTTGTTCATCCGGAAAACAGGTTTTGGTAAGGTGGAGCTGCAAATAACGAATAAACTATAAGCAACCTTATGTTAACTTGTGCATTTCCAGTGAAATGGTACTGAATTCGGAAAATTGGTACTAGTTTTCGGCTTTTTCTTCTACCATCGACTGTAAATGTGACTTCGGACTGGTTCCGGTGATGGCTTTAAAG
>DATCKB010000189.1:0-6747 GCA_036562505.1 Parasegetibacter sp.
CCTGTGTTGCAGTTGAGTATTGATTATTCCAAAGCACCGCAGTTTCACTATGATCTGGGAAAAGAATTGTATTCCCTTCGCAAGAAAGGTGTACTCATTATCGGCAGCGGAAATATGGTTCATAACCTCAGAATGGTTGCGTGGGACAGGCTTAATGATGCTGAATACGGATACGACTGGGCAATTACCATGAATGAAACCTTCAAGACCTTGATCCGAAACGGCGATCATAAGCCCCTTATCAACTACAGTTCTCTCGGCAGAGAAGCCATGCTGGCTATCCCTACTCCGGAACATTACCTGCCTCTGTTGTACACTCTGGCTTTAAAATCGGCAAAAGACAAAGTTTCCTTCTTCAACGATAAGCCCGTCGCCGGCTCACTGACTATGACCTCGGTGAAGCTAGGGTAGTTAGATATACCCGATTGCGCCATTCGGCTTTGTCTCACTATTTTCTCCGCTGAACTTTGTAACTTCAGGGTACAACAATTCCACCATGCACGAAGTATTCTTTCAGAAACTGAATGAAAAAGTTCCTGTTACAGTTGAAGAAAAAGAATTCATTAAAAAATTTCTGACCCACAAGAAAATTCGTAAAAAACAATACCTTCTGCAGGAGGGGGATGTTTGTAAATATATTGCGATAGTGGAGCGGGGCGCCCTGAAAGCTTATCTGCTTGATGAGAAAGGAAATGAGAATATTACTGCATTTGCTCTGGAAGGATGGACGATTTCAGATCTTTCCAGCTTTTTCAGTCAGGAACCTGCTTCCCTGAACATTGATGCTATTGAAGATTGTGACCTGACTTTAATCGGGAAAGCCGATCACGATGAGCTGATGGAAAAACTTCCCAAGTATCAGACATATATGCGGGTACTTATAACAGATGCATATATTGCTTTACAGCAACGTCTGAACTACGTACTGCATCTCAATGTAGATGAACGTTATAAAGCATTCACTGAAAAATATCCTTATCTGTACCAGCGTGTTCCGCAACATATGATTGCTTCCTTTATGGGACTTTCACCTGAAACCCTGAGTCGTGTTCGCAGCCGCCTTAGCAAGGGTTAAGGATATCGGACAATGGTGTTAATGCGACTCCTGCCCGTATGTAGTTTACCGCTACTGCCATATTCATTGATATTTATCAAGGTAAATTCCTGCCATTTATCAACGCCTTTTTCTGTCTGAAATCATTGGCAGGGGGCTGCAGGCGGTTTTAATTTTGTATTACGGATTTAGTATTTGAGGAAATATCAACATTTCATTGTTGGGTAAAATACAGTCTCATTTCTGGGTTAAATGCTGATTCATTTGTTTGTAAGTCGATGTTTCGTTTGTTGGGTTTAAACGCGCTACTATTTCTGATTTCATCATAAATAAAATTGCGCGTGAAAAACCAGGTATAGATAAGGTGGAATATACCAATATCCGCACAATGCCTCCCGATCTCTATCGGGAGTTTTTTATTTTCTATTCTTATCATACCTTTTTGGATAACTGGAAAAGCGGAAAACAAGATAAAACGCTAACTTGGCGGTCACTATCGAAATCTCAATATGAATAAATCGACCAAATCCAATAAGGCTTCTGATTCTCTTAATATAATACTTAGCTCGCTTAACAATTTGCCATTTGTGATTCCCTTCGAATCCGGATCGGATAAATTTTATCCATTTGATTTCACAGAGTCTAATACAGAACTTTCAACGGATCTGATTTCAGACACTAATAGGTTTTCCAGTTACATTGAGGCTAAGTTAAGAGATTCGAAATGCAGGTACGGATTAGGAGGGTATAACGAAGACCGTATTTTGTATGCGAGGAGTACACATTTTGATGCAGAAGATGAACCGCGGCGCCTGCATCTGGGAGTAGATATATGGGGCCCGGCAGGTACACCAGTTTTTGCTCCAATTGAAGGAACTGTGCACAGTTTTCAGTTCAATAACCATTTCGGAGACTATGGTGCTACGATTATTCTGAAACACGAGATTCAGGGAATTCAATTTCATACTCTCTACGGTCATCTTGATTTACAAAGTATCAATAACCTGAAAGTAGGCGAACAGGTTTTGCAGGGTCAGCAAATTGCCCGCTTTGGTATTCCGGCTGAGAACGGCGACTGGCCGCCACATCTGCACTTTCAGATTATTAATGATATCGAAGGAAAAAAAGGAGATTATCCGGGCGTATGCCGTTCTTCTGAGAAAAACTATTACCTGATTAATTGTCCGGATCCTGAGTTGATTTTAAGAGCCAATCCATTCATACTTCATTCTTAAATCTGCATTAATTCTTATAACGCTGCGGACAGGTTGTGTTAAAAATAAAACCGGAGCCAAGACTGGCCCCGGTTGTCCTATTTTCCTATTTTTCCTAACTCGAAGAAGTTCTAAATTTATTATTCAATGGATTAGTTGTTAATCATAACTTTCATCACATCTTTATCTGCAATCAGAAGGTAGGTGCCCGAAGCCAGATGCTGTATGCCTATTTCATGTAGCCCGCCTTGCAGTGGCATATTATACACTGTGCGTCCCTGAAGTGTTTTCAGCATTACATTGGCTTTTCCTTCCAGCCTGAATTTCAATGTACCGTTCACTACCGGGTTACCTAGTATAGTGAGAGTAGTTTTGCTTCCTTCAAAATTCACGGTCTTCACATCACTAAAGCTGAACTGACCGTCGATATCACGTTGCAACACGCGATAGTAATTAACTCCAGTTTCAGGCGATTGATGAACAAACTGATAGCTGTGTATACCAATGCTGGTACCTGCTGCGGATACTGTTCCCAAATCCTCCCAGCTGATTCCGTTTCTGCTATGTTGAATGGTGAAATTCCTGGTATTTACTTCCTGCGCTGTTTTCCAGTTTAACACCACTTCATTACCGCTACGTTTAGCCGTGAAGTCAACCCATGTTAATGGTAGTGTTGAATTAGTTTCAAGCAGAGCAAATTCTGAGAAACTGCTTAATGTACCTACCAGGAGTTTTCCTGATAAACCATCTTTACGACGGTCGATAATCTTATCGGTAATTTCTTCCCAGTTTGAGCCTGAATTACTTCTTTTTAATAAACGGACTTCATCCCACTCCAACTCTGACAGTCCGAGTTCAGAAAAATCCAGTGAAATAACATAGTTACCCGGACTGGCAGCAGAAGATGTCACAGAGAAATAAAGTTTTTTCACGCCGGAAGCACCCACAGGAAGCCCTTGCTGGTAATTTACCGGTGTGGCGTTAGAATATTTCGTTACTGAAAGTGTAGTTCCTCCGGTCGCAACTCCATTGATGAAAGTTACATTCACACCCTGGTCAGCAAACCCTGCAGAAGAACTTTTAGAAATTTCTGACATGTCGTATGAATTGGAACTACGGTTATTAATAAGCGCTTTCAGTGGATTAGTGGTCAGATAGTTGGTTGCAGCCCCACCACCCTTATACGGATAAATAGTATAGTGATAATAGGAGTTGGCGGTAGCATTAAGATCGGTTATTGAGGTGTCGGATCCAATGTAAATGATTTCACCTCCTGTAACCGGGCCGACTTGATAACTGGTGCCGTCAACCGGAATAAAGGTGGGTTCTGTTCCGATATTACGAACAATCAGATACCCATCGGCCGAAGCGGATCCGGTAAAATATAACACGTTATTGTAGGGGTGTGCAGATCCGGTATTGGTGAAATACCAGCCGCTTGGGTGATCAGCAGGCTCACCAGCAAGAGCAGGGTACACCGTTATGGTTTCGCTGAAATCATCAGGAATCTTGTTTGATTCGCTTCCCACCAGGGTAACGGATTTTGAAACATTCAGTGTTCCAACCCATGGGTGGTCGGTTATTCCTCCCATAGCCGTCAGCGTTAGAATGTGTTCTTCACCATTTCGCATGGTACCGATGTTCCAGGTGTATGTGCCGCCCACATTACTCACACTACCATAGGTGGCTGATGTTCCGGTCACCATTACATTAACGGGAACTACACTGGTTAGTACCAGATTGGTTGCATTAAAATCACCTAAATACCGGACTGTTACCTGGAACTGTACTGTTTCCCCCGACAGAATACCATTTTTATCGGCGGTGGTTGTGATAATTAGTTCAGGATTACAGTCGTAAATGTATTGGTTAGCCGAAGTATAGGAACAACTTCCGTTAGTTACAGTCACAGTGAATTTTCCCGCTACTTCCGGTGCGTAGGTATTGGAGTTTACTCCGGGAACTACTACACCATCACGGTACCATGTATACGCGGTAAATCCGGGAGTTGCTTTCAGAATGGTGCTCGGTAAGCAACCGTCTCCGATTTTTTCTACTTCAATAGTTGGAATCGTTTCAAATCCTGAGAAGTATCCCGAAGCACCTATCACTCCGGAATAGCCTACATATCCCACAGCAATAGGTCCGTTTGCAGATACTTTTACGTTTCCGGAGAGTCCCGCTAAGTAGTAGGTCTTCCATTCGGAAGTTCCGGCTACAGTCTTCTTTGCAGCTATCAGTGTATCTAGGGGAACTGTACTGTTCCCATATTGTACGGTAATGTCTTCATCGGCAATTGCGGAAGATGCTATAATGGTAATTCCACCGGATATGGTAACACCGGCAATATTGGTAATCGAAGGAATATTATCAACAGAACTTGCGAGCAAACAGTTCACAGGTGCAATAAAATTCAGGTCGCCCGTTGCATCATTCACATCACCTGCGAGCGATTGTACGGCATAGGCCTCTTTTGAAGTACGCACATACATATTGGCCCCGGGTTTTGAAACCGAAGTTGAAGATTCAGAATAATAGGTAGAAGGAATACAATAATAGTCTCCGGCGTTGATGGTGGCTATAGGTGTATTACTTCCGTTTACGTATATTTTCGTGTCGTTCTGTGTAGCAATAATCACCGGAAACTCCATCACATCAATACCACGCCCTCTTACAAAAATATATTCTTTCCCTAAGGTATTTTCCGGAATGATCTGGTCAATTCCTGCGTCGCGTGAGGAGGCAGCAGCATTTGGCTGGTAGTGCATCTGACCTACATTCATAGCAATAGGTTTATTGGAAGTGACGCTTGCACCGATCCATCCGTCACGGTTAGTCTCATTTCCGTCGATCACCGCCTCAAGCACGAAGGTTTCGCCTTTGTTCAGGTTTACGACAATTTCGTCAGACGTGATTCCACCTGCATTTGCTCCCAGGCGGAATGTACAATTAGGATTATATCCGAAAATAGTCACCACCGTATTGTCTTCCGTGGCCATAATTCCCATTGAGTTAGAAAGTGCTTCAAGAAAGGTACCACGGTTAGGTGCACCGACCCATTTAAATGCAGTACCAAGTGCTACCCTTCCTTTAGATGTGAGCGATGAACCCTGACTGGCTGATTTCCCCCTCCAGTTTACATAAAACTTTTTTCCGGAAGGTGCTTCAAACCGTAATCCGGAATTGCTCTGAACAGTTCCGGTTTTGGCGTCTGTCAGTAGAGTTACGTTATTATCCTGATTACCCGGATTATAAGTCGCGCCTGAACTGTTTGAAATGTTGAAAGTGGCAACAGCTTCCGGGTTAGTACCCTGATAAACTTTAACTTCAAACGGGGAGGTTTCGGGCGTTGACAGGTAAATCAATTGTTGTTCAAATGCATTTGACCGTTGTTTCAGCGGTGGTAAATAGTGTAAATCGCTTAACTGAGCAAACAAAGAGGCAGATCCGAAACATAAAATGACCGTGACTACAATAGTCTGGATAATGGACTTCATCGGTTTGGGTGTTTTTTAGATAATGGATAACTAAATGAAAACCATTAACGCCGGGTGTGTCGAACTATTATATTAGAGTAAGTAAAATTTGATAAATGTCAAATTTTACACTGATTTTTAGGGAACTGATTTCCGGAAAAATTCCCGCCTCAAAACGCTGGCTCTGATTCTTTCAAACCGGTGATAAGTTCAAAACACATTGATTTTCAATTGGTAATAGCTCAGATAAGAGGGTCGATCCGGGCAGAGGTATTTCGGCTATGTATTATTTTACAACTGAACTTTTTCCGCTTGTTATTGTTTGTCCATTATAAACCATCTAAAAACTTCAGAATATGAGTAATTCAGCGGTAAAAACTAAATGGACACTCGACCCCGCCCACAGCGAACTACTTTTTAAGGTTAAACACCTTATGATTACCAATGTAAAAGGGGAATTCAGAAAATTCAACGCAACAGTGGAAACTGACGGCACCGATTTCAGTACCGGCTCGGTTAATGTCACCGTCGACGCTTCGTCGATTTATACAAATAATGACGACCGCGACAATCACCTCCGCAGCGCTGATTTCTTCGATGTGGAAAATCATAAAGAAATCGTTTTTACCGGAACCTCCCTGAAAAAGCTGGATGATGAAAATTACAAACTGCATGGAAACCTGACCATGCGCGGAGTTACAAAAGAAGTGGTACTGGATGTGGAATTTGGAGGGTTTATTAAAGATCCTTACGGAAACGAAAAAGCAGGCTTTTCATTTTCCGGAAAAATCAACCGAAAAGACTGGGGACTCAACTGGAACGCCGCTCTTGAAGCAGGTGGTGTGATGGTAAGCGACGAAGTACGTATCAACGGGGAAGTTCAGTTTGTGAAATCGCAGGATTAAGGCAGATCATTTTTAGTAGTCTGTGTATTAAACCACCGCCAAAAGGCAAACAATCGCTAATTTTATCCTCTCTGTTGCACGTCTGTACATATTCTAAG
>DATCKB010000192.1:0-9214 GCA_036562505.1 Parasegetibacter sp.
ATAATTACTTTTTTGAAGTTAGCCACTGCTTTCATTTCCTTTTCAAATGGCTTTTCTTCAGTTTCACTAAAGTCAGGAATACTCATCAGTTCTTTCGCAATTCCCATTGCTGGTCCCATCAGATCAAGTCTTCCTTTGAACGCACGCTTCAACACCATATCCACGGTGAGCAATCTGTTGATTTCATTGGTACCTTCATAGATACGGTTGATACGGCTATCCCGATAGGCTTTTGAAATCAGATACTCATCACTGAATCCGTTACCACCGTGAATCTGCACTCCTTCATCCACAATCAGGTCAAGTACTTCACTTCCATATACTTTCAATATGGCACATTCGATTGCATATTCTTCAGCAGCTGCGAGTACAGATTCATTAAACGGACGACCACTATTCAGTAGTTCTTTTTCTTTATCGTCAATCCATTTTGCCACGCGATATAACGAAGTATCGCACACCCATGATTCGATGGACATGCGAGCAATTTTTTCCTGAATGGCACCGAACTTAGCGATAGGCTGCTGAAATTGCTCACGAGTATTTGCATATTCGGCGGATATAGCCAATGCACGTTTTGCTGCACCAGATGCAGCAGCACAAAGTTTTAATCTTCCAATGTTCAGTATATTGAAAGCGATAACGTGACCGCGGCCAATTTCCCCTAATACGTTTTCAACCGGTACTTTACAATCCTGGAAATAGAGTTGAACGGTAGAAGATCCTTTGATTCCCATTTTATGTTCTTCCACTCCCTGCGTGAATCCTTCCATTCCTCTTTCAATAATGAATCCGGTAAACTTATCGCCGTCGATTTTTGCAAACACTGTATATACGTCTGCAAATCCACCGTTAGTGATCCAGCATTTTTGCCCGTTCAGAATATAATATTTTCCATCATCTGAAAGTTTAGCTGTTGTTTTTGCGCCAAGTGCATCACTTCCGCTACCCGGCTCCGTTAGTCCGTATGCACCCTTCCACTCACCTGATGCAAGTTTAGGTATATACTTCGCCTTCTGTTCCGGAGTTCCGAAATAGAGAATCGGAAGTGTGCCGATTCCCATATGCGCAGACACAGCAACCGAGAAAGAAAATCCTCCTCCGAGTGCATCGCTTATTAAGGTTGATGTAACAAAGTCTTTTCCCAATCCGCCAAGATCTTCAGGAATTGCAGCACCGAGCAAACCCTGATCTCCTGCTTTCTGCAGCAACGAAGGCATTAGTCCTGGTTCAAGTTTATCAATCCGGTCTAAAGCAGGAATGATCTCAGAATCGAGAAAGGAAGAGCACATTTCCTTAATCATTAACTGCTCTTCATCGAATTCTTCTGGAATAAAAGTATTTCCGGGAAGGCTTTCCTTAATCAGCCATTCGCCTCCTTTCAGATTTGTATTTGTATTTGCTGCCATAGTTATAAATCTACAATTCTTTTTCTGTTTTTTAAAGTTAATTTCACAGTGAAGTACAGTAATGCAATGGTAAATAAATACATTGAATTCAAAGAAAAAAAATTCCACTACTATACAGCAGGAACGGGTGCAGATGCCATAATTGCAATACACGGCTACGGCGAGACTGGTGCTCACTTCTACCACCTTGCACAGCATATTCCAGAGGGTTTTAAGATGATTGCAATTGACTTGCCATGGCATGGCAAAACCGGGTGGAATGATCGTAATCAATTTTTTCAGGAAGACCTTTTTCAGGTGATCAACAAACTGATTTTGGAAGAAAACTGCGCGAATGGAAAGGTTGTATTACTGGGATATAGTTTAGGTGGAAGAATAGCACTTTCTCTATTTGAGAAATATCCTCAGTTTTTCAGGTCGATGATTCTCATAGCTCCTGATGGATTCAGAAAAAATTTCTGGTATTGGTTTGCTACTAAAACCTGGTTTGGAAGAATGTTGTTTACCTACACACTGAAATACCCTGCCTGGTTGCAGGCAACGGTAAAACTTTTCAGCAGTCTGGGTCTGATTACAACTGGTCTGAAAAAGTTTATAAAGTTTCATATCGATGAACGAAGTGCACGGGACGCACTTCATATACGGTGGATGGGGTTACGTGCATTTCAACCGAATCTTTCCAACATAAAATCATTCATTAAGAAGTATGAGGTTAAAGTTGAAATTATATATGGAAAAAATGACCGCATAATTTCTTATAAAGCAGGTCAACGATTTGCACGAGGCCTTGAAGAATTTTGCACCGTTCATATTTTAGAAGGGGGGCACCGATTATTGTTACCTGAGTTTGTTGCACTTTACGGGAAAGTGATAACTTCGGTGGGTGAATCATAAAAACACAATAACAACTTAAATACTTGTGATAACAGCGATCTATACAATATTCATACTGTATGAAGCACTGTTATTATTATATCTGTACTTCTGGCTCCGGCAGGCTGAAGTGAAAATTTCTGATGAAAGAATTGACGACCAACCTCTCACGTTCTTCTCTGTTGTCATACCTGCAAGAAACGAAGAAAAGAATATCGGAGCATGTATTGATAGTATTCTGGCGCAAAATTATCCGACCGATAGATTCGAGATACTGGTTGTAGATGATCACTCAGAGGATAACACAGCGAGTATAGTTCGAAGCTATAACCAGCCTATTATAAAGGTTATTTCGTTACAAGACGTGATTGAGGACAGTGCGGTAAGAGCCTATAAAAAGAAAGCAATTGATGCCGCTATAAAAGAAGCAAACGGAGAGTGGATAATTACAACCGATGCAGATTGTATTGTACCGGATTCATGGTTTCAATCGTTTCACTCGGTTATTCATGACCGAAAGAAAAACCCTGTGTTCATAGCAGGCCCTGTTAAATACTTTCATTCCAATAGATTTCTATCCATATTCCAATCGCTGGATTTCGCTACGCTGCAGGGTGTAACAGCAGGAAGCATTTATGCGGGTGCCCCCACGATGTGTAACGGCGCAAATCTGGCATACAGCAAGTCTGCTTTTTTCGAAGTTGGTGGATTTACCGGCATTGATCAGGTTTCTTCGGGCGACGACGTTTTGCTGATGCAAAAGATGCATAAGAAATATCCGGGAAGGATTATGTACCTCAAAAACCGGGCTGCAATAGTACAAACTCATCCTATGCCTTCACTGGAAGATTTTATTAATCAACGAATCAGGTGGGCCAGCAAAGCGGGTAATTATGACGGAATATTGATTTATCTGGTAATGGGGACTGTATATCTTGTAAACCTTTTAATTCTTTTACTCGGTATAGCAGGATTTTTCAACAGTATATACTGGGAATATGGATTGGGAGTTTTAATAGGTAAAACGGTAATAGAAATGATATTTATCACTCCGGTGATAGTGTTTTTTAACCAGGTTAAACTATTAATTTGGTTTCCCCTTGCACAACCATTTCATATTGTTTATACAGTTGTAGTTGGTTTCCTGGGGAAATTCGGAACTTTTAACTGGAAAGGCAGAAAGTTTTAAAAAAATATGAAAAACAATACAGCATGGAAAAAATTCCGGAAAAATAAAGTGGCATTTGCTGCTTTATTGCTGATTGGTTTTTCAATTTTTGTTGCGCTCTTTGCGTACTTTATCGCTCCGGATCACAGTCCGTTTGCGAACCGGATGGTTGTAGAACTTGGGGGAAGGAAAGCAGGACATACGCAAACCTTTCTTTTAATTAACAAGGAAAAACCTGTTGAAAAAGCTTCCTGGTTAAAGCGTTTGATAAATGGTGAGGAAGATGCATTTTATTATATTCCGATAGAATCGTGTTCTGTATACGGTGATAGCATTGTAGTTGAAAAGTACGTTGATGATGGTATAACCGAAACGCAGAAATACATTGGCCCTCCTCATATTGTTACACGTAAATTTCTGTTGGGAACAGACAGTTATGGTAGAGATATATTAAGCCGTTTGATTGTTGGTGTGCGGGTAAGCCTTAGTGTTGGGTTGATTACGGTTTTGATTTCGCTGACTATTGGTGTTTTATTAGGTGCCCTTGCAGGATATTTCGGTGGAAGAGTTGATGATGCCATTATGTGGTTCACGAATGTAATCTGGAGTATTCCCACTTTATTATTGGTATTCGCCATAACCCTCGTTCTGGGTAAAGGATTCTGGCAGGTCTTTGTTGCTGTGGGATTAACGATGTGGGTGAATGTTGCACGTACAGTAAGAGGACAGGTACTTGCGGCAAGGGAAATGCAGTATGCAGAGGCTGCAAAAATCCTTGGTTTTTCAGACAGCAGAATTATTTTCCGGCATATTCTCCCCAATATAACCGGACCAATATTAGTAATTGCTGCAGCTAACTTTGCTTCTGCAATTGTTATTGAAGCAGGTTTAAGTTTTCTGGGTGTGGGTGTGCAGGCGCCGCAACCCAGTTGGGGTTTGATGATAAAAGAGAATTATAATTTCATCATTACGGATAATCCGATGCTGGCCGTTTTTCCGGGGCTGGCCATCATACTTCTGGTTCTGGCATTTAACCTCGTAGGAAATGGTTTAAGAGATGCTCTCAGTGTGAAGTAGAATATAGATAATTGTATTTATCTAAGATTTTCTGGAATACTTGTAGGTACCTGTGAATTTATTGGATGGTTTCGAAACTGACGTGACGGTTATAGTTACGACTGAAGGTATATTCACGGGTGTATTTGTTATGGTAAAATTGGAATTTGGGTTGGTAGTAGTTACTGAAGTAGGGCTATAAAACACAGTGCCGTTAGATTCAGCTGCTGCCTTGACTTCTATACGCACACCCTGAGGAGGCATTTTGGAGGTAATGGTAACTGTCAATGGAAAATTAGGCCCCGGGGCCGGTGCTTCTGTATGTCCATCTGCCGCAGGCGATGTTACTACCATCAGATTTTCCTCTTCGGGAGTTCCGCCGCCTCCTCCGTTATTACTTTTCTTGCAGGAGCAAAAAGGTAAAGAAAGTACAAGAATCAGTAATAAGCAAATGTTGAGAAGTCCTTTCATCGGATGTAATGTCTTAATAATTTTCAATTTAGCAAAAAAAGCGCCATTGCGGATGCGACAGCCTATATTTTTCGCTTTGGGCTGAAAATCAGGACGACCGGCACAGTAAGGTGGTTGCCTGATTACAATCCGACTTTTACATTGCGGTTGAAACTTTCTTCTAGAGAAATCAGGGTTTCTGTTCGTTCAATTCCTTTGATTTTCTGTAATTCATCGTGCAGAACATGACGGAGTTGAGCTATATCCTTGCACACGATTTCTGCAAACATGCTGTAATTACCAGTGGTATAGTTGAGCCGAACGATATGGGGAATTTTCTGAAGTTCTTTCGCAACAGTATCGTAGAGGGAGCTTTTCTCAAGGTAAATTCCAATAAATGCTATAACATCATAACCGAGGAGTTTAAGGTCAACATTGAGTTTGGTACCTTTCACAATTCCCAGTTCCTGGAGTTTTTTGATCCGAACATGTATAGTTCCACCGGAAACGAAGAGTTTTTTGCCAAGGTCAGCATAAGAAATCTCTGCGTTTTCCATCATCTCATGAATAATCTGTAGGTCGAGTTTGTCAAGATTTAATTTAGGGGCCATTTTTGCTGCTCAAATTTGAAAATATTCAATTAGTGCAGCAAATATTTGAATAGTTTCAATATTTTCCAAATTTATCTTGAATCATTTTCAGGCAGAATACAATCCCTCCTGAATTTATAATCGGAAGAAGTTATGTACTGTCAGGACAGCCTCCGATTTTAATTTATGAATTTCAATTATTCCCTGGCTACCCGATATCCCGAAGCGGAAAACTTTCCTTCATCCGGATGCCTTTCTCTGTCATTTCAAGCGTACAGCATTCCAGTTGCGGATCGTGTTCGAAATAAAGTATGTAATCGTTCGTATGGGCTTCTTCCAGAAAATTTTTTTTCTCCACCAAAGTAGTCATCGGAAACATGTCATATGCCATCACATAAGGTATGGGGATATGCGCAGCTGCGGGTAATAAATCAGCCATATACACAATCGTCTTCCCTTTGTAATTAATCTGAGGCATCATCATACTTTCGGTATGACCGCTCACAAAACGTACAGAGATGTTTTCTGAAAACTGAACAGAAGGGAGACGTGAGCCTTTTTTGTCAGATATATTATTATGATCAACAGGAGCAGGACTGGCAACAAATTTTAACTGGCCGCTTTCCTGAATTGGTAAAATATTTTCTTTCAGAAATGATGCCTTTTCTCTGTCGTTCGGTTCGGTGGCCCATTTCCAGTGCAGTTCATTGCTCCAGTAAACAGCATTCTTAAATGCCGGAACCAGTTTATCATCTTTTCGGATAACTGAACCTCCGCAATGATCAAAATGAAGATGGGTGAGAAATACATCAGTAATATCGTCGGGATGGAACCCGTGTGCCGCCAGAGATTTATTTAAAGAATCGTTCCCATTTAAGTAATAATGACTAAAGAATTTCTCGCTTTGCTTATCGCCAATTCCATTATCAATTAAAATCAGTCGGTTTCCATCTTCAATCAACAAGCTCCGCATAGCCCAGTTACACAAGTTATTCTCATCGGAAGGATTTAATTTGTTCCAGATACTCTTAGGCACCACGCCAAACATTGCACCACCATCAAGTTTAAAATAACCGGTATTGATTGTATATAATTTCATAAGTCGTTTCTTTTAAAGGTCTGAATTCGTTTAATAGTCGCCGTTATTCAGCAGAAATATTTCATGGGAACGAATGCCGGGATATCGGTTGAACCATCTTCTCTTTTCTGAGCGCTGAAATTAGCCAAACCAATCCAAGTGCAAAAAAAACAATTAATGATAATACTGAATTTTTCATGCCACCGTGATCGTGAGTCAGTTCCTCAATAAAACCAAACGTGAACATACCGATCACAATAGCCACTTTTTCAGTCAGGTCATAATAACTGAAAAAAGAAGCAGTATCTTTTGTTTCAGGCATTAACTTGGCATAGGTAGAACGGCTGAGTGACTGAATTCCACCCATAACCAATCCAACTGCCATTGCCAGCGCATAAAATAGATACTCAGGATCTGCTCCGCCTTCTCTGATTACTGCAGTGAAATAAGCGGCAATACAAATTAAAATCCAGAAAATGACTGCGCCAATTAGTACCCGAAAATTACCAAATTGTGCAGAAAATCTGGCCATAAGGGAAGCTCCAACGACAGCTACTAGCTGGATAAGCACGATAGTTACAATCAGCTTGGTCTCATTCAGGCTAAGTAACTTACTACCAAATAACGTAGCTGCAAGCATAACCGTTTGCACACCCATGCTGTAAAAAAAGAAGGCCCTTAAATATCGCTTCAATACGGGTAGCTTAACTACATGGTGATATACTTTCTTCATCTCTAAAAATCCCTCTTTCAGCGCACTACTGCGATGTTTATCTACAGCAGGAACAGAGGGTGGTAACCGCCGGAAACTGATCTGCGCAAATCCAATCCACCATAGCCCCACAAGCATAAAGGTGATTCTTGTAGCTTCTCCTGCATCGGGTAGAAACATAACCAGTAAAAACCCTATAATCTGCAACGCTACTGCGCCCACATAACCATACGAAAATCCTTTTGCGCTTACACGATCGCGATCTTCCGGAGCTGCTATTTCAGGAAGATAAGAGTTATAGAACACCAGGCTTCCGCAAAATCCTATAGCGCCCAGCATAAACATTCCGATTCCAAAGCCAATATTGTCGCCGGTGAAAAAGTAAAGTGAACTACATCCAATCGCACCCATGTAGCAGAAAAACTGCATGAAGCTTTTTTTATTCCCGCGGGAATCCGCAACTGAAGCAAGAATCGGATACATCAGTGCGGTAACCAGATATGCAGCAGCCAGCGCGTAATCATATAATGCTGTGTTAATAAATTTCCTTCCTAAAAAACTCACTTCATCTCCACCCGCGGCATTGCGTGTAGAAGCGGCAAAATAAATCGGGAAAAAAGTGGTAGTAATTACCAGGCTGTAAACGGAGTTCGCCCAGTCGTACATAGCCCACCCGTTGATCACTTTTTTCGAAGCTGTTTTCTGCATAATAGGTTATTATGATTGCAATAATTCGCTAAACAACAGATGCGGCATCCGGGCAGCATGAGTCATTAAAGCTTTCCAGCAAAAATCAATGCTATCAGAATCAAGCCTAAAACTATTCTGTACCAGCCAAATAAACGAAAGCCATGCTTTTGTAAATAACCAATAAAGAACTTTATTGCCAAAAGTGCCACTACAAAAGCAACAATATTCCCGGCCAGAAAAACCATCAGGTTTTGATCAGATGAAAGAATCATTTCATATCCTTTCATCTCCACCCCGTTCATGTTCCAACCTTTAAGAAAAATGGAATAGAAAGTGACTGCAACCATAGTGGGTACAGCTAAGAAGAAGGAAAATTCAGCAGCCACTTTTCTGCTTAGTTTCTGCTGCATTCCTCCTATGATAGACGCAGCAGCGCGACTGGTGCCGGGCATCATGGCCAAACATTGCCAAACGCCCACGGCAAAAGCTTTCCTGATGGAAATATCTTCTTCCCGATGCACTTCAGGATTTTTAAAAAATCTGTCGATAAACAGAAAAACAATTCCGCCTAAAACCAGCATTATTGCAATAGGTAAAGGTTTCTCCAATACTTTCTCAATTGCATCATCGAACAAATACCCGAGCACAAGGGCGGGAATAACTGCAATAGCCAGTTTAATATAAAAATTGAAGGATTTAAAATTGAGAAATTTTCTCCAGTACAAAACTACTACCGCAAGTATAGCACCCAGTTGAATAGACACTTCAAACATTTTCACGAATGGATCATCGCCTATACCCATGAATGAGCTGGTGAAAATCATGTGAGCTGTGGAGGAAATAGGGAGAAATTCGGTTAGACCTTCTACGATGGCAATAATAATTGCTTCTATCAGATTCATGGAGTGAATTGAATTTCTCTATTAGGCTTTTGGCCTTTTGAAGATGGCGTATATTTCTATCAGCAGTCCGCCTACAATCATGATCGGAGCAAGAGTGATTCTCCTGAAACTGTAGATTTCGTCGTCGAGGAATACGTTGGGGTCTGCGCTTTTACCGCCGGCCATTAAAATCATTCCCAGGGTAAGTATCACGATACCCACAATCATCCAGATATAATTCTGTTTTCCAAACATCATTTCAGTGTTCTTCTCCTTCATGATTTGCTTTTTTCAAACTGGTTTAAAC
>DATCKB010000199.1:0-2279 GCA_036562505.1 Parasegetibacter sp.
GCTCAGGAGTAACCGGTGGAAATCCTGAAATGATTGCGACTATTGCAAAAGCCGCTATCGCAGCTGGTGCCGACGGATTATTCATTGAAACACACCCCAACCCTTCTGTAGCTAAAAGCGATGGTGCGAATATGCTGAAACTCGACAGACTGGAAAATCTTCTGGCAGAATTGGTAAAGCTTCGGAAAGCAATAATATAAAAGCTACTGAAAGTAATAATACATATCTTTTTATGGGAAATTACGAGAAAGCCCTTGAACATTCGAATGAAAGTCTGAAACTGAATAATCATAATATGTAGTATAAAAAAGGGTTGTATCATCTGACACAACCCTTCTATTTTAAAAAGCTGAAAAGAGATTACCACTTATCAACTTCCTCATTAGCACCGTTGTCCTGAGCCGGAACAACTGCAATATTATCCGCAGTTGACATAGTCATTGGTTCAGCAGCAGGTTCTTGTTGGCGAACTTCCATTTCATCTTCCACTCCTGCTTCATTTTCACCATCGAAATTATCGTGATTGAAGGCATCGAAATCAAAGTCTGGCATAAGATCGGTTTTCACGTAATCTACGGCTTCAGTCAGGGCTTTAATAAACTTGTTGAAATCTTCTTTGTACAAAAAGATTTTGTGCCTGTCGTACCCGTTATCGTCGAAACGTTTCCGGCTTTCAGTAATAGTCAGGTAATAATCATTACTACGGGTTGCTCTCACATCGAAGAAATAGGTTCTTCTCTTACCAGCCCTGATGCGCTTGCTGTAAACGCTTTCCATTCTTTTGTCATTGTTTTCGTACGCCACAGTTGTAGGTTTTTAACAGTTTAACAAATACAGTCAATTAATTTTAGTTAGCTTTTATGGCCGAAGCATCCCGGTTGTAAAACCCGAATGCATACCCATACCGTTGAAACGGCCGTTAAAAATATAATAACAGTCGCTAAAACGCAAATAAAAATTTTGATTTCATTAGCATTTTTTTTCAACTCCGACACCTGATGGGTGCCCGTAGGTGATTTTTAACAAGTAAGGCTGGCTGTTCAGGGGTTTTCGTTCTGCTGTTTCCGGTACAATTCAGCATAATAGCCATTGTTCAGCATAAGTTCGTCGTGGGTACCAGACTCGACTATCCTCCCATCATCCAGTACGATTACACGATCAAAATCGAAGAGAGTAAAGATTCGGTGAGTTATAATTATTGCTGTTCTACCCCGAGTATATTCGTAAAGATTTTTTATTATCTCTTTTTCTGTACGTGCATCAACCGCACTCAGGCAATCGTCGAATAACACAATACCAGGATCTTTGATTAGGGCACGGGCTATGGATATGCGTTGTTTCTGTCCTCCGCTTAGGGTTACCCCCCTTTCACCTACTATTGTTTCGTATTTCTCAGAAAAACCTTCGATCTCCTTATCCACACATGCTTGTCTGGCTGCTTTTCTGACCATCTCTTCGGTAGCTGTGGGATGGCCAAATCGAATATTATTTGAAACGCTGTCTGAGAACAGGAAAACTTCCTGAGGTACATAGCTCATCTGGTCGCGCAGAAAGTGCAGATCGAATTCACGGATATCGGTTCCATCCAGCAGTATTCTTCCATTTGTACAATCATACATCCGGAGTAAGAGTTGGGCCAGGGTGGTTTTTCCGCTACCGGTTCTGCCGATAACCGCAACCTTCTGACCGGGACGGATATGCAGATCAATATCCTTAAGTGCTGTAATTCCGGTGTTTGGATAGGTGAAACTTAGTTTTTCAAATACGATTTCTCCTTTCAGTGGTTTTTTAATTCCGTTTACCGGATTTCTGATAGAGGGTTCTGTATCTAAAAATTCGTTTAACCGTTTCTGAGAAGCCGATGCCCGCTGAATCATGCTGGCCACCCATCCTATTGCACTCACTGGAAATGTGAGCATAGTAATATAAATCACAAACTCAGCTATAACTCCGTAGGTCATCCCCGGTTCGTTATTGATTACGTAAAGACCGCCAATCATTATAGTCAGCAAAGTGCTCAACCCGATTAACAGCGCCATCGACGGAAAATAGATTGCTTCCACCTTCGCCAGCCCGATTGCTCCCTTGCGATATGATTCTGCATTTTTCTCAAAAAAGCCATACATCGCTTTTTCCTGAACAAACGATTTGATTACACGGATTCCGGAATATGATTCCTGAGCATTCGTAGTAAGGTCACTCAATAAAGCCTGAATTCGTTCGCTCTTTTTATTTATTATTGTATTGACATAATAAATGGTCACTGCCAGAACAGGTAG
>DATCKB010000322.1:0-10146 GCA_036562505.1 Parasegetibacter sp.
GTATCAATACCTACAACATCAGCTGTTCGGAAAGTGGCAGACTTGGGATGCCCGATCGCCACACCGGTAAGTGCATCTATTTCGTCAATGGATAGGGCTAGTTTGTCCATCAACTGAAACACTAACATAATACTATACACGCCTATGCGATTCGCGATAAAAGCGGGAGTGTCTTTACAAAGAACAGTGGTCTTTCCCAGAATGCGTTCACCATAGTCCATTAGAAACTCCACTACTTCTTTATCAGTATAAGACGTTGGTATAATCTCCAGCAATTTGAGATAACGTGGTGGGTTGAAGAAGTGAGTTCCGCAGAAATGCTTTTTAAAATCATCGCTTCTGCCTTCTGCCATCAGGTGTATAGGAATTCCTGACGTATTGGAAGTGATAAGAGTTCCAGGCTTTCTGAATTTCTCAACCTTTTCAAAAAGCTGTTGTTTGATATCCAGTTTTTCAATCACCACTTCTATTATCCAGTCGCACTGTGAAACTCCTGAAAGATCATCCTCAAAATTCCCTGTTTGAATATTTTTTACAAAGTTCTTGCTGTAAATAGGAGAGGGGTTTGACTTAATCGCGGCTGTGAGCGAATCATTCACCAGTTTGTTGCGGGATTTCTTATCCTCACCGGATCCAGGAGTTACTATATCAAGCAATAAAACCTGAAGACCGCAACCCGCAAAATGACACGCAATTCTTGATCCCATCACGCCACTTCCGAGCACTGCTACCTTCTTGATTATTCGGTTCATAAATTCAATATTTTGAGAGAGATATATGCCTCCGAAGATAGCGAAAAATAGAGAGCTTCAGGCAGCTAATTACTTAATCACAATTAATAAATTTTGTTTTCTGCCCCGGGTGTGGCGTCCAATATCTTCTTCACTTTCCTGTTTTTTTTCATCCCGACATTTGTGGCAATTCCTGATAAGGTTATTTTCACCAGGTAATTAAACACGGAACGTTCCTTATTTCGTTCAAAATAGATAAGCCCTTCTTTGTGTTTGTTGTTTTTCTTTATAACAAAGTTGTTGACCACGAATCGCATTATACTTCCTTTCAGTCCCTTCTGCTGGTTGCCTGTAGTGATATTGGCGATTTTCAGATGCTGATAGTTAAGTAGCATTTTCCCAGCAGCATAGTTCTGATTCCCGGTTACATTCATTTCCATACTTTCGAGGTGCCCTGATCCCAGCGTCAGCCCGGCCAGCGGTTTGAGTAGCGGATTGAGAGCAACTACCTGAATCTCGCCGGCATTTGCAGAAAGAGTGAATCCGGACAGCGTGTCGCTATAACTCTGTCTGAAATTCATATTAATAGGAAGGCTACCGAGAAGATCCGCTGACGCAATTACATCAAAGCTGTCTGATTGATTTCGGTCATGATTCTTTATCTGAGTAAGGAGTGCGTGTACATCATTGAACACCACCCTGCCCGCCAACGATGTCTTATCGTTCATCTCTTCGTAAATGATCTGCCCTTCTTCCAGATCGATCCGGCCGATTTCCAGATTGAACGGAACAGACTTTATAAGATCAACGGGAAGTTTTTTAATACTGCCATGAGGAAAGGGCAGTCGTTTATCGCGGTATGAGGTGATATATGGTTTGTTTATAACGAGCTGGGTTAAACGAAGCGTGGAATCTTCGAGGTATTGAACAGGATCAAATCCTTTTAGCCATAGTTTTTCGGAGTGAAAGGTAATATAGTCAGACTGCGATTGACTCCTTTTTGCCCATTCTTCCCAGGTTTCAACGGGACGAATATCCAGTGCATCGATGGTTGCCTGATGTTGATCCTGATGAAAGTTGAAATTATTCCACTGCACTGAAGTGTTTGAAGTGGTATACCTCCCTTTTGCGCTGGTAAACTTCAAATCGGGATTATCTTTCAGAATAGAATAGAAGTCGAGCTCTGTTTCTGAGGAAAACCGGATGGGTCCGATCCATCCGTCCATCAATATTTCTGAGTCGGCGTGTTGAAGTTGAATTCTGTTTGCACCAAACCGTTCTACCACAGCTCCTGCTTCCCAGACTTCATCTATTTTACTTAATCTGACATTACTCATATGCATCCCAGATCCATCCAGTGAAACAAATTTTCCGGCCCGTTCATTTGTAAATAACCGCAGATCATTTCCGTTTGCTACTACACTGTTCACGGTGAGTGTGTTTTCAGTAGTATTTACACCTGAAATAAATATTTTACCGGTAACCATTGATCTGGTACTGTCATCTTTTCCCGGCGAATACATATGAAACGCAGGAAGTTTCAGATCGAGAACCGGATTCTGGATAGCAAGATTTCCAATGGAAATAAGGGGGAAGCCTTTTTGGGGTTTTAAGGAATCTTTCTTTCTGACCACTGTTGATTTTACTTTTATGACAGGGGATGAAACATTGATATCATTAAGCCAGATGTTTTTCTTCAGTAGTTTATTTATGTCGGTTTGGTAGGTAATCTGAGGAGCGCTGATATGAAGTGAACTACTGTCTTCCGGATCAGTGACCGTGACATTTTCCAGTTCCGAAGGAGCGAGATGGGCCAGTTTAAATTTTTCGGCTTTTATATGATAACCTGATTTGAGGAAAAGGTGTTCACCCGTTGCAGAAAGTGACCTGAAGCTGAGGGTTTCATCCTGGTCCTGTATCATTTTGTCTGCTTTCAGGTTGTGCAGAAATCCGCTCAGAGCAACTTTTTCACCCTGAATATCAAAAAGAGTATTATTCCCTTCAAGATGATGAACAGTGATGGATTCTATCTTGTTTTTCTTTTTTTCTTCCTGTTGATTGAATTTGTATGAAATGGTAGCATTCTTCCATTTCAGATGCTGGGCTGAAAGCTGGTGAAGACTGTCGAGCTGCAATTGCTGTGTAAAAACATCTTCGGCGAAAATGGAAATAGTTTTCAGGCTATTTATTACCGTTAGTTTTTCGGCAATGAACGATTCCGTTTCTCCGTTAAACCTTCCGTTGTTGAAAATCGCTGTCAGTGCAGGAGTAGTTATCCGGGTTTCTGCAAAATCAAAATTGTTGAAAGAAGCTTCGATCTCCTGGTGGTTTCCGGCTTCCAATAATTTTTTACTGTCGACGTCACCGTTAATTCCTCTGATGATGAGTGATAGTTTTTCAGGGATTGCAATATTTACACTTCCGTTCCGCATTTTAATTGAATCGAGAAACATGATATCATTAATAGCATCAAAGGAGTTGTATAAGCTACTCTCTTTGGTTTTCCGGGTACGGGGAGGTGTGTAATGGATTACAGGATCATGCAGGATGGCCTGATCGGCAACAATCTTTTTTGCAAATACGAGATCGTACCACGAAATGTTTTTTAATTCAAAATGCGGAATGATATGAACCCGATTCGGAAGTGAAGGATTTCCGGGAGTAGTAGCAATATAAAAGTTGTATAAACCCAGGCTATTATTTATAAACTGTACACTGTCGAACCTGATTACATATGCACTGTCGGGTGTATAGGTTTCATAATTATGAACAGCAAGTTTAAAATAGTCCACCGATACGGGATCTGGTGATTCCGAATTTAATACCAGTTTTTTTATCTCAATATTGTCACCCTGGCTGGAAAAACTGGTGGTGCCTTTAACCCGTTCTGAAATCACATGAGTAGAAGCATTTCGGATTTCAATATAACCGATATCCATGTCCGTAGCCAGGCGCTTTATTACCTCGTTTATATCTCTTTTCTGCTTCAGAGTGTCGGGTAATTCAGCCAGGGATAATTGTATAGTCGGGCGTATGCAGTGAAGAGAGTCTGCCTTGATAAGTTTCTCGGTATATAATTCCCGGAAACCCAGATTGGTAATTCGCAAAGTATCAAAGAATATATTCATATCCACCTGAGTGGAGTCGTCATTCGGAGTTGAAATGGAAGCACTGTCCAGAAATACCATTTGTTCTTTCAGATCAATATGAAACGATTTAAAACTGATAGTATGAAGTCCATCCGGCAGTTTGAGATGCTGATTTCTGGTGGTGAAGCGCACATTTTCGCTGAACAGCAGTTTTTCGGGATCTTCATCCTGAGAAATATTTAAATTATCGAGATACAGACTTATATCAGTGATTCTCAACGTATCTGCCGGGCGTTCAGGAATATTTATAAGTGAAAATCCGGCGTTTTGGATTTTCAGGCTTTTTATGCGAAGGGTGTTCAGCGCCTGTTCCACGGCGTTATAAACTTCACCCATAGCCGAAGACAGAGAGACCTTTTCCCGGGAAATATCGCTGCCGTTTCTGATTGCTACTTCCGGACCATCAAGTTCGATGGTGTCGATTAACAGTTCTTTTTTTATTAGCAGACGCCAGATAGAATGAAGTGATAAGTTAAGTTCGGGTATACTAAACCGGTAGTAGTTTTTTTCTCCGGTTGTATCAGTATTACTGAACTCGGCGTTTTTCAGCAACAGGTGATGGGTCCGGTAGTTGTATTTAACCTTTGAAACTTCGAGTTTAAGTTTTCCTCCTGACCTGGCGTGTACGATACCGCTGAGTACATCTTCAGCATATTCGCGAATCCAGAAATGAACACCCGCCAGCAAAAGCATCAGAATGCCGATACTGATCACCAAAATTTTCTTAAGCCTGTAATTCTTCTTTTGTGGTAAATCCGGGTTCATGCATTACTAAGTTACGCAATAATTGAACCAGATTCCTAAGATCGTGAACCACAGTAATTTCCGGTAATTCCGGGCAACCGGAGAGGCTTGCAGAATAGATCAAACCGACTTAACTCACACCTGCTCCGGGATTAATTGCTTCCTCCGGATTAATGAAATGTAATTTTCCTCCGGCATCTTCTGCCATGAGAATCATACCCTGAGAAGCAATTCCCCGCATTTTCCGGGGAGCCAGATTAGCTACTACCACCACCTGTTTTCCTACGATTTCTTCAGGTTTGAAGTGCAGAGCGATACCTGAGACAATGGTTCTCACTTCGGAACCCAGATCAACTTCCAGTTTCAGGAGTTTATTAGCCTTTTCCACTTTTTCTGCGTTAACGATTTTTCCCACCCGGAGGTCAAGTTTAGCGAAATCATCATACTGTATGGTTGGCTTCAACACTTGTTCGGTAGCAGATTTTGCGTTATTATTTTCAGCGGTTCCAGCCTGACTGGATTCTGCTTTTTTGGTCTCGGTATTCAATTTCTCGCTTTTTTCTCTTAGTTTTTTCAGCTGATCAGATACTTCTGCATCTTCAATTTTTCTGAACAGCAGCTCAGGTGCTCTTAATGAATAGCCTACGCTCAGCAAATTTGATTTACCTGCGTTTTCCCAGTCGAGCATCTTATCTACTACTTTCATCATATAGCACATTTTCTTCGCTGTGTTCGGAAGGAAAGGATTGATGAAGATGGCGAGATTAGCCGATAGCTGAAGGCAGATATGCAGACAATTGTCGATGAGCATCTGATTCTGCTGCATTTCTTCAGTCATTTCCTGACCGGCATGTTCAGCAGCAGCTTTCTCGTTAGCTGAGGCTTTTTTCCAGGGTTCTTTTTCCTGCATAAAGCGGTTACCCTTTCGTGTCAGATCTATAACTTCAAACAAAGCATCCCTGAAGCGATAGGTTTCAATATATTGTTCAATCTGGGATTTTGTCTTGCTGATTTCTGCAAGCATTTGCTCGTCTTTTTCGTCTATCAGGTTCCGGTGAAGAACAGGTACCTTCCCTTTACACAGTTTGTGCATCAGTACAAATGTGCGGTTCAGAAAATTGCCAAAGACCGCTACCAGTTCGTTGTTGACTGCGTCCTGAAATCCCTTCCAGGTAAATTCGCTGTCCTTGGTTTCCGGAGCGATAGTAGTCAGGTAATACCGGAGGGCATCCACCATTTGTGGGCCACCGTTTTCCTTTTTCACGAAATCATTTATGTAATCGTCCATTTCTATGCTCCAGCCGCGGCTCGTACTCATTTTGTCGCCTTCAAGATTCATGAACTCATTGCTCGGAACGTTGTCGGGGAGAATGTTTCCATGTAATTTCAGCATAACCGGGAAGATAATGCTGTGAAACACAATGTTGTCTTTCCCGATAAAATGAACAAGTTTAGTGTCATTATCGTACCAGTAGGGCTTCCAGTCTTTTCCGTTGTCCAGTGCCCATTGTTTTGTGGCACTGATGTATCCGATAGGTGCATCAAACCAAACATATAGCACTTTCTGACTTGCTTCAGGAAGGGGCACTTTTACTCCCCAGTCGAGATCACGGGTTACAGCTCTGGGCTGTAATCCCATATCCAGCCAGCTTTTACACTGGCCGAGGACGTTAGGTTTCCAGTCATCCTTATGATCTTCGGTTATCCATTTCCGTAAGAATGCTTCATGCTTATCCAGTGGTAGATACCAGTGAGTGGTAGTTCTTTTTACAGGAGGCTTACCACTGAGCGTGCTCTGCGGATCGATGAGTTGTTCGGGGCTTAACGATGTTCCGCATTTTTCACATTGATCACCATATGCTTTAGGGTTTGCGCATACAGGGCAGGTGCCGATAATATAGCGGTCGGCAAGAAATGTATTAGCTTCCTCATCAAAAAACTGTTCTGATTCCTTGATTATCAGATCGCCCTGATTATTGAGGGTTGTAAAGAATTCCTGGGCGGTTTCATGGTGAATGGGCTCTGAAGTACGGTGGTAGATATCAAACGATATACCCAGCGTTTCCATATTATCCTTCAGCATCTCATGATATTTGTCAACGATTGCCCTGGGAGTGGTATTTTCCTTCATGGCCTGAATGGTAATTGCGGCGCCATGTTCATCACTTCCACATACATATACCACGTCTTTCTTAAGAGCCCGGAGATAGCGCACGTATATATCCGCCGGCAGATAGGCTCCGGCCAGATGTCCGATATGTTTCGGCCCGTTGGCATAGGGCAGTGCACTGGTAATCAGGTATCGTTTGAATTCTTTCATTCTATAGGTTTAATTCCGGAATAGGGATATTCCTGCAAAAATACCTTAAACTATCTTGTATAAAAATAATATTGTGCTGATAGTTAACTTTGGTTAATGCGAAAGCGGTATATTCATAAAACGTTCCTGAAATCGCACCCTGCGTGCTGATTTATTTTGAAGCCGTGGAGTTTACATTAGGTGATTATGCATCGGAAACATTTCTTATCATCATTGATCGGAGCGGGGGTTCTTGCCGGCTCCGACTGGAAAAGTTGGGCGTCAGAGGCAAATGAGGAATGGATTATTCCTCCCTCCCTGAAGCGCGGCGACACTATTGGAATTACCTGCCCGGCTGGATATATTTCCTATAACGACATATTACCTGCTATCCGGATTCTCGAATCATGGGGCTTTCGGGTGAAACCAGGAAAAACTGTGGGAAAAAGAGACCATTCATTCGGAGGATCGGATGAAGAGAGAGCAGCAGATATGCAGGCCATGCTGGATGATGAGGGGGTCGGGGCAATACTTTCTGCGCGCGGAGGTTACGGCTCTGTGAGAATGATTGATCGTATTAATTTATCCCGCTTCCGCAACAATCCCAAATGGATAATCGGTTTCAGTGATCTTACAGTTTTTCATTCTCATATCGGCCGTCATTATAAAGTTGCTACTATGCACGCTAAAATGTGTAATAGTTTTCCGGATAATTTAACCACGGCGGACCCGGTAGTAAAAGATACCCTGTTAGCGTTCAGAGATGTATTGATGGGCGAAAAAACTAAGATAACCGGACCTTCGGTTGAATATAACCGATATGGATCGGTGGAGGGAAGATTAACAGGCGGAAATCTGTCAATTCTTCAAAACCTTGCAGGTACCGCATCTGAAATAAATACAAACGGTATGATTCTGTTTGTTGAAGAGGTGGGGGAGTATCTTTACAATATCGACAGAATGTTCTGGAATTTAGAAAGATCGGGAAAATTAAAATTGCTTAAGGGATTAATTGTCGGCGGATTCAATCGTATTAAACCGGATGATCCCGGAGAAGAGTTTGGAAGGGATGTTTACAGGATTGTTATGGAGAAAGCAGAGAAATACAATTACCCGGTATGTTTTGATTTTCCTGTCGGGCATCAGCGCCCCAATTATCCACTGGTTTGCGGCGGCCAATACCGCTTTACGGTAGGGGCTGACGGAAGTCTGCTTGAAAGAATTTAATTTGCATCAATGAGAATTCCGCCATATTTAAAACCAGGAGATACGATCGGAATTGTTTGTCCTGCGGGGTACATGGCAACCGAACGGGCAGGAGAATGCATCGAAACCCTTCAGGAATGGGGGTTCAAGGTTAAAACAGGAAAGACGCTGGGCAGCGCATCAACTAACTATTTTTCCGGAACAGACGAGGAAAGACTCACAGACCTTCAGGAAATGCTCGATGACGATGCTGTACAGGCAATACTTTTCGGCAGAGGGGGTTATGGTATGAGCCGGATTGTTGACAGGATCGATTTTACGAAGTTTCGCGAAAAACCGAAATGGATAGCCGGGTTCAGCGATATCACACTTCTTCATTTGCATATACAGAAAAATTATTCAGTTTCCACACTTCATGCACCAATGGCCGGTGCTTTCAGAGACGGCGAATCGGGAAACGAGTATGTCCGTTCGCTCAGAGATTGTTTTCTGGGCATGCCGGTTAATTATAACGTTGATGGTCACCCCGATAACCGGCCTGGCATAGCTGAAGGAAAACTGATTGGCGGAAACCTTTCGCTTCTGATAAATTCTTTGGGCACTTCATCTGAACCCGACACAAACGGTGCCATACTTTTTCTGGAAGAAGTAGATGAGTACCTGTACAGCATAGACAGAATGCTTATGCAGTTGCTGCGTGCCGGCAAGCTTAGTCGGCTTGCAGGTTTAATCGTTGGAGGTTTTTCAGGAACGAAAGATACGGAACGACCATTCGGAAATACACTGAATGATTTGATCAAAGAAAAAGTAGAGTATTTTAATTACCCTGTGTGTTTCGGATTTCCGGTTAGTCATGATCGTGAAAATTACGCATTGAAATGTGGCGTAGAATACCGGCTGTCTGTAAAATTGAATGAAGTAAGGTTGTTTGAACAGTAACAGATCATCCCGCTGTGTTATAACTGATTAAATTTGCCCTCATGACGATTACCCAACTGGAGTATATAGTAGCGGTAGATAATTTCCGGCATTTTGCAGAAGCGGCAGAATATTGCTTTGTTACTCAGCCCACTCTAAGCATGCAGATAATTAAACTGGAAAATGAACTGGGGGTAAAAATATTTGATCGTAGCAAACATCCTGTGGTACCCACCGATGTGGGTGAACAAATTATTGTACAGGCCAGGAAAATTCTGAATGAAAGCCAGGTTATCAGCCAGATCGTTGCCGACAAGAAAGGGGTGCTGCAGGGAGAATTGAGACTGGGAATTATTCCTACTCTGGCCCCTTATCTGCTCCCTTTATTTATACAGGATTTTATCAAAAAATACCCGCAGATAAAACTGATTATTTCAGATCTCACTACAGGTGATATAATTGATCGGCTTAAAACCGGCCGGCTTGATGCCGGGCTGCTGGTAACTCCGCTGAATGATCCCGGAATTACAGAATTCCATCTATTCTATGAAGAGATGGTCGCTTATGTTTCAAAATCAAGCGGTGCCTACCGGAAAACTTATGTACTTCCGGGTGATATTGATCCCAACAAACTCTGGCTGCTGGAAGAAGGTCATTGTTTTCGCACTCAGATTCTGAATTTGTGTGAGTTGAGGAAGAGTGCCGGAATGAATAATTTTGAATACGAAGCAGGAAGTATTGAAACTCTGCGCAGGATGGTGGAAGTTAATAATGGGGTGACGGTTTTGCCAGAACTGGCAACGATGGATCTGAATGCCAGACAACTCAGTCTGGTTCGCCATTTCCGGCCCCCGGCGCCTATGCGGGAGGTGAGTATAGTAACTCACCGGGACTTTGTAAAAAAGCGACTGGTAGATGTACTGATTCAGGAAATTCTGCGATGCCTTCCTGAAAAAATCAGAAAGAATAAATCAAAAAGGATTATCGCTATCAACGAATCTTCTCAGTAGCTTCTGTATTTCCTATCTTTTACCCTGCTGCGAAATGTTCTTGCTATCAGCCGTGTTATTCTGAATCGTCGTGACTGACTCTTTTCAGA
>DATCKB010000324.1:0-6537 GCA_036562505.1 Parasegetibacter sp.
CTTCCTGATCTGGATAATCATCGGTGTATTGATAGTTCTGTATCTGCTGGGAGTTGTCCGATTCCCGCATGATTCTCCCGTAACTAAATTCGGCAAGGTGAGAATTTTCTTTATCGCCGTCTTTGCTGCCTTTACTATATATCTGATTCCGGGTATTACTAATACAAAGTATTCCCGTCTTAAACTTATGAGCGGTTTTGCTCCCCCTATGTCTTATAGCTGGTATGGTAACAGTGCCCATGAAAAAGGAGCTGTGGAACCTGACGTGATGAACGACTATGAAGCAGCATTGAAACTGGCTAAGGAAGCTGGTAAACCAATTCTGGTTGATTTTACAGGATGGGCTTGTGTGAACTGTCGGAATATGGAAGAAAACGTATGGACAGATCCTGAAATTCATTCCTTGATTAAAGATAACTTTGTTCTGGTTTCTCTTTATGTTGACGATAAGAAGATGTTACCGAAAGAAGACCAGTTTGTTTATACGTTTGCCGATGGCAAGAAAAAGGAAATCAGAACGGTTGGTAACATGTATGCAACTATGCAGACAGAAAACTTCCTGAATAATTCGCAGCCTCTTTATGTATTGCTTTCACCAGATGAAACACTTCTTACTTACCCTGTAGCGTATACACCTGATGTTGACGAATACGCAAAATGGTTAAAAGCGGGAATTGAAGGGTATAAGAAAATCAGCACTGATAAGGCTGTAGCAAATCAGTAATGGTAGTTTAACAAGCTTAACCAGTATAAAATGAAAAACGCCGGATCTTTGATCCGGCGTTAATTTTTTTGTGGACTGCCTTTTTCAGGCGAAAAATTTACTTGGTTTGAACTTGGACTGCCAGATGAGAATTAAAAGAATGCATCCGGCTACATTCGTGTTTAGTTAAAGAGCGATTTTCTTCTCAACCATCATTTTGCGAAGGTTAATCAGGCCATATCTCATTCTTCCCAATGCAGTGTTGATGCTGCAGTTAGTGAGGCTGGCGATTTCCTTAAAACTCATGTCTGCATAATGACGGAGAATGATAACTTCTCTCTGATCCTCTGGAAGACGATCAAGCATTTCCCTTACTCTGTCGTGGCTCTGGCGTTTCATCATCTTAGTATCAGCACCTGCTTCGGTGAAGTTTAAAACCTCGAAAATATCGCGGTCGTCGCCAGTCTTGATAGTAGGGGTACGCTTAACTTTTCTGAAATGATCCACACACAGATTGTGCGCAATACGCATAGCCCAAGGAAGGAACTTTCCTTCGTCGGTGTAACGGCCGCTGCGAAGCGTGTCTATAATACGAATGAATACTTCCTGGAAAATATCTTCTGCCAGGTACTTGTCTTTTACCAAAAACAAGATAGAAGTGTGAATCTTATCCTTATGGCGTAATACAAGTACTTCAAGAGCACTAAGATCACCATCCATAAACAAGCGGATAAGCTCGTTGTCGGTTTTTTTAGTCAGTGATTTCATAATACTTCTACGGTTTTAATAGAAGGAATGGATATTGGGTTAAAAAATAAAAAGTGAATTGTTCTTAGGAAAAAATCGTTGTGTAGAGGATCAACTATAGGCGTGATATTTTGTTTGGTTTTTTAATATTGTACTGGATTTGGAGAACGAAAATAAACATTTTCTTCATATAGCCAAATTTTATAAATATTATTTTTTCAAAATACCCAATTCCCCTTAGGCTCAGGGGCTTATTTAACCCTGTTCTTCGAAGTATTTCAAATATCTTTGTAGACTATTTATGACAAAAAACAACTCAAAAAATACATCAAAATCTCCCTCAGAAACGCAGAAACCGAAGGTGTCACGGAGTCGCCCTTCCGCGGAGCAGACGGCTGAAGTTGGCAGATCCCGGGGAGGTTTTTCAACAAATTCAATGCAGAATCCGGGGAAATCCTCAGGTTCCGATGAAATCCTCATTCAGGGAGCACGGGTTCATAATCTGAAGAATATCACCGTTTCCATTCCCCGGAACAAGCTGGTGGTGGTTACAGGGGTCTCAGGATCCGGGAAATCCTCACTCACTATAGATACCCTATTTGCAGAAGGCCAGCGCCGCTATGCTGAGAGTCTGAGTGCCTACGCCCGTCAGTTTATGGCCCGGATGGTAAAACCCGATGTAGATTTTATCAAAGGTCTTTGCCCGGCTATCGCCATCGAGCAGAAGGTAACCACCCGTACGCCCCGATCAACTGTGGGTAGTATGACGGAATTGTATGATTATTTACGCCTTCTGTACGCACGCATCGGACGTACGATTTCACCTGTAAGTGGCCGGGAGGTCATCAAACAGGATGTGGGAGACGTGGTTGACGCAATAAAGAATCTGGCAGAAGGCTCCCGGGTATTAATTCTGTCGCCTTTCCGGTTTCACGGAAAAAGAGATGTGAACGAGGAACTGAATATTCTGTTGCAAAAGGGTTTTTCCCGACTATTTGATCTGCACGGAGTAGGTATGCTGAGAATAGAAGATATTCTGGAAGCCCCTACCGATTCACCGCTAAAGAAATGGCAACCTGGTAAAGACAGCTACGTACTGGTGGACAGGCTGGTCATCAAATCTTTTGATGAGGATGATCTGCATCGTATAGCCGACTCTGTTGGAACTGCGTTTTATGAAGGCGAGGGTGAAGTATATATATATGTATATGACGAAAATCTGATTCAGTTCTCGAGCAGGTTTGAACTTGACGGAATCCGGTTTGAAGAACCCGTACCCAACCTGTTTTCTTTCAATAACCCCTATGGTGCCTGTCCAACCTGCGAAGGGTTCGGTCAGGTGCTGGGGATTGATGAAGATCTGGTAATTCCAGACAAGCGCCTGAGCCTTTATGAGGGCGCCGTAGCACCCTGGAAAGGTGAAAAACTGGGTGCATGGAGGGAGCAGTTTATGAAGGCTGCAAAGAAATTTGATTTTCCGATTCATAAACCGATCATGGATCTCACAAAAGAGCAATACAACGCTTTGTGGGAAGGTAACAGTCATGCGTACGGGATAAACGATTTCTTCAAAGAAGTGGAACAGAACCTTTACAAGGTTCAATATCGTGTGTTGCTCTCGCGATACAGAGGAAGAACTACCTGTCCTGATTGCCATGGCTATCGCTTAAGGCCGGAAGCATTATATGTAAAGGTAGGCGGACTTCATATCGGCGAAGTTGGGGAGTTGCCGGTGGAAGGTTTGTATAAATGGTTTCTGAATCTTCAACTGACCGAATTTGAAAAACAGGTTGCGAAAAGAATTCTGATCGAAATAGAACATCGCCTGAAAACCTTACTCGATGTTGGTTTGGGTTATCTTACGCTTAACAGGCTTGCGAATACGTTGAGTGGTGGAGAGAGTCAGCGAATTCAACTAACTCGTTCTCTGGGAAGTAACCTGAGTAATTCTCTGTATATTTTAGATGAGCCTTCAATCGGACTTCATTCCAGAGATACCGAGCGCTTGATCAGGGTACTCAAAGAACTGCGCGACCTGGGTAATACCGTTGTTGTAGTTGAGCACGATGAAATGATGATGAGGGAAGCCGATTATATTATAGACATGGGCCCTCTGGCCAGTCATCTCGGAGGTGAAGCAGTAGCAGCCGGTAATTATGATGAAATTATTGCAAATCCGAAAAGTCTGACCGGAAAATACCTCAGTGGTCAGCTGAAAATTGACCCTCCCGCAAAAACCAGAAAATGGTTTTCATCAATAAAAGTGGAAGGGGCGCGTCAGAATAATCTGAAAGATATTACGGTTGAAATTCCACTCAATGTACTTTGCGTTGTTAGCGGGGTGAGTGGAAGCGGAAAAACTACTCTAGTTAAGCAGGTTCTTTATCCGGGATTAAAACGTTTGCTGGGCGAACCAAGAGAAAAAGTAGGCCTTCACAAATCTATAGAAGGAGATATAAAGCTGATTTCACAGATTGAGCTGGTTGATCAGAATCCTATCGGAAAATCATCCAGAAGCAACCCTGTAACTTATATCAAAGCGTATGACGATATCCGTGGTTTGTATGCCAAACAACCTTTGAGTAAGCTTCGCGGATTCCAACCCAAACATTTTTCATTCAATGTTGACGGCGGAAGATGCGATGCGTGTAAAGGAGAAGGTGAGCAGATTGTTGAAATGCAGTTCCTGGCAGATGTGCATCTAACCTGCGAAGTTTGTAACGGAAAGAAGTTTAAAGATGAAGTTCTTGAAGTAACCTATAACGGAAAGAATATTTATGAGGTGCTGGAGATGAGTGTGGATGAGGCAATTGAGTTTTTTGCCGATGCCAAAGAAGTAGCTAAGAAAATTCAGCCGCTCAGTGATGTAGGCTTGGGATATGTAAAACTCGGTCAGTCATCGGGTACCCTCTCGGGCGGCGAAGCTCAGAGAGTTAAGCTGGCTTCCTTCCTTGGCAAAGGACAATCACAGGGACATATACTTTTTATCTTCGATGAGCCCACAACGGGATTGCATTTTCACGATATAACCAAATTGCTGAAATCGTTTCAGGCATTAATAAATCAGGGGCATTCAATTCTGGTAATTGAGCATAATACTGATGTTATCAGGTCGGCAGACTGGGTAATCGACCTCGGACCTGAAGCGGGTGAAAAAGGAGGAAATCTTGTTTATGCAGGTGTACCCGCAGGATTGAAATATGTTAAGGAAAGTTATACAGGGAAATTCTTGTAAGTCAGCATTCAAAAAATTAAAAATTACCTCAACCTATCCAGACTTTTCACCAGCTTCTCATCTTTTCTGATTCCACCTGCTGCTAATGCGAAGAATAACAGCGAAGCTATAGGAAATAAACTCCCCCAGTAATAAGATCCGGAGGATACGGCATTATTCTGCTTAAACTGATCGAGTTGCCATACTTCCAGTCCGATGATTGCGAGTGAAGCCAGTATGCCGATGATGGTTAAACGTAACTGAAGCGGACGATTCTTAAAAAGAAATATAGTGAACACAGCAAGCAGTGCTACGGCTATTCCGAAGGCAAATAAAATCAGACTTTCCGGTGCAGAAAATTTCTTTTCAGAACCATCTGCTAATTTGGCGATAAACAGGGGAATCTGAGTGAACAAAAATCCCATTACTGCAGCCAGTAGCAGCCATATTGTTTGCTTACGTTGTATCATAAAATGAAGTTCTTAACTTTTACTGTTCAGGATAAGGTGATTTTTTTAAGTCTGATTAACGGGAAACGGTTTTTGTAAACCGACTCCGGTAAGCAAGTGTTCCGCAAAATTAAAGTTCCGGATAAAGCGGGAACTGTTTCATAAAGCTGTTCACCTGATTTTTTACTCTGGCTATCAGTGCCTCATCATCAGGATTCATCAGTATTTCGTCGATTGCGTTAACAATAAACGGTATATCATTTTCTTTTACACCGCGACTAGTTATAGCTGCAACACCAAAACGAATACCCGATGTAACGAAAGCACTTTTATCATCAAACGGAACCATATTCTTATTGGCAGTAATATCCGCCTTACCCAGCACCTGTTCAGCTTTTTTCCCGCTGATATTCTTATTTCGCAGATCAATCAGCATCAGGTGGTTATCGGTTCCACCGCTAATGATATTATAGCCTTTTCCGGTAAACGCTTCAGCCATAGCCTGGGCGTTTTTAATAATCTGCTTCGCATATTCTGTAAACTCATCGGTCAGAATTTCACCGAAGGCTACTGCCTTTGCAGCAATTACGTGTTCTAACGGTCCACCCTGAGTACCGGGAAACACAGCCAGATCTATCAGACTGCTCATCATGCGGATATTTCCTTTAGGGTCAGTAATACCCATCGGATTTTCAAAATCCTTCTTCATGAGAATAACACCACCTCTGGGTCCGCGTAATGTTTTATGTGTAGTGGATGTAACAAAATGGCAATGTTCGAATGGTGAGCTCAGTAATCCCTTTGCTATTAAACCTGCAGGGTGTGCCATATCACAGAGAACAAAGGCTTTGATTTCATCAGCAACTTTTCTGATGCGCGCATAATCCCAATCGCGACTATACGCTGAAGCTCCACACACAATCAGTTTGGGTTTAACTTCGCGGGCAACTTTTTCGAGCATTTCATAATCAACCAGACCTGTTTCACGCTCTACGCCATAAAAATGCGCTTTATATAACTTACCACTGAAGTTTACCGGCGAGCCATGTGTAAGATGCCCGCCCATGCTCAGATCCAGACCAAGGATGCTGTCGCCCGGCTGAAGAATCGCCAGCATCACCGCAGCATTGGCTTGAGCACCACTGTGAGGCTGAACGTTTGCGTATTCGCATCCGAAGATTTCTTTGAGGCGATCTATGGCCAGTTGTTCGGTCTGATCAACTATTTCGCAGCCACCATAATAACGGCGACCGGGATAACCTTCTGCATATTTATTGGTAAGTACACTGCCCATTGCCTGCATTACCTGCAGACTGGTAAAGTTTTCTGAGGCGATCAGTTCAATACCACGGCGTTGTCTTTCAAGTTCCTGATTGATTAAATCAAATACTTTATTATCTCTTTGCATGTGGCAAATATAGCAC
>DATCKB010000213.1:0-1966 GCA_036562505.1 Parasegetibacter sp.
GAATAAACTGGAACGCTTCGCAGAAATCAATGAAATGCCGAATGTTCTGCAATATCCGCCAAACATGAAGGGCAGGTGGGCAGAGCATTTCGGAAATGCTAACGCAATCACGCTCGAATTGGCTTGCGGAAAAGGTGAATACACGGTCGGACTGGCAGAAATGTATACTGATCGAAATTTTATTGGTGTTGATCTGAAGGGAAACCGTATCTGGGTAGGTGCAAAAAAAGCATTAAAAGACAAGTTGAAAAACGCTGCTTTTCTGCGCACGCATATCGATATGATTGCTGAATATTTTGCGCCCCAGGAAGTAGCCGAAATCTGGATTACCTTCCCGGATCCTCACCTGAGAAACAGTAAAGCAAAAAAAAGGCTAACGCATCCGATCTTTCTTCGGAAATATCAGAAAATACTTCAGAAAAACGGACTGATCCACTTAAAAACAGATTCACCCAACCTTTATGCTTTCACCAAACTCGTGATAGACTTATACGGGTTGAACCTGTTAACTGATGAAGCGGATGTTTATGGAAATCCTGAAATGCCTAAAGAACTCACAGCTATTCAAACGCATTATGAGAAGATGGATATCGCACGCTCAAACAAGGTGCATTACCTCTGTTTTCAGATAAATAAAGAATTGCCGGAAGAACTCGACGTTGAACTGAAGAACAAAGTCTTTGAATTATTTGCTTCTGCAGAGGATAGAGCGACTATTGAGAAAGACTTTTCTCAAAAATAAAATGTATAAGAAAACTGAAGCGGGGCTGATGAAAAAGCTGGAAGAAGGAATCGATTTTTATTACAATGATGAGGGGTATATCGTACTTACTGAAAAATATCACCTCGACAAAGGATGGTGTTGCGGTAATGGCTGCCTTCACTGTCCCTATGATTTTGAATCAGTTCCTGAACCCGTGCGGACAATGTTGTTGGAAGAAAGAATGAAAAAACCTGAACAAAAACAAGGCTGATTCTTTTATGAAAGATAGAAAACCTGCAATCCGCTCAAAAAAGACTGTGTCGGCTCCCCGGAATAAGCAAATTGCAAAAAAACAAATTGTCGGCAAACCTGAAAAGCACTCAGAAAAGTCTGAAAACGAACCTTCTTTCTTTGAGCTGGTACATGAGGTAGCGCGACAAATTCCCAAAGGCCGGGTAACCAGTTACGGTGCTATTGGTCGCTGTCTGGGATCCGGACTTACCGCTCGAATGGTAGGATGGGCGATGAATGCTTCACATATCGCAAGTTCTCCGGTTCCGGCACATCGTGTGGTGAACAGAAAGGGTATCCTTTCAGGGAAAATGCATTTCGCTACACCTACACAAATGCAGGAATTATTAGAGGCGGAAGGAGTAAAAGTGAAAGATGACCAGGTAGTTAATTTCAATGAAATCTTCTGGGACCCGTCAATTGAACTCGCTCTCTGACTAAGCGCCCTCGAATCTATTCAATACTTAATAGAAAAAGTTTTAAGAGACCATTCATACGGGTTCGCGCATTCGCACGCAGCTGAGCCTACTCATGTTCATCGGGACCGGACTCCGCAGCTTCAATCCGGAAGGTCAATCATGCGGACAAATAATACGGGCTAATCATCAGATAAATTACCACCCCAGTTACTGATACATACAGCCAGATCGGAAAAGTAATTCTCGCGTATTTTTTATGCAATGGCCATTCAGCTATTAGACCGCGGTAAACTGTAAACAAGATAAAAGGCAAGATAAAAGCTGCGAGAACAATATGTGTACCCAAGATAAAAAAGTAAACGTATCGGATAGATCCCTCACCTCCAAACTTAGTATCACCCGTAAAAAGATGATGACATATATAGGAAATTAAAAACAAACAGGACAAAACCATTGCCGTAAGCATCAGGTTCCTGTGTGTAATAAACTTTCTGGATTTAACTGCTATCAATGCAGCGATTAGTAAAACAGAAACTGTTGAATTAATCACAGC
>DATCKB010000217.1:0-3143 GCA_036562505.1 Parasegetibacter sp.
CTCCCACGATATTCGGATCAGGTGGTTGGACCGGCGGCCGTGGTGGTGGATTCGGCGGAGGTTTTGGTGGCTTCGGAGGTGGAAGCGGAGGGGGCGGTGGAGCCGGCGGTTCATGGTAATCCACTAAAAAAAAGCTGCTCTTTCGTAAGAGAACAAACGTATCAATTAATAAACAAAACGGCCGCCTTTAAAGGCGGCCGCACTTTTTTTGTATTGACTTCCCTGGAATTTATCTAAAGGTTTTATAATCCAAGGCTGAATTTTTCACAGCGCGAAAAGCTTCATCAATTACTTTTTTATTTTGTTGTTTATGTAATCGATCTGCGCTTGTATATTGCCGCTAGTATCAGTAGCTTTTAATTTTTCCTTCTTCGATATTACCGTTCTCAGATAACCGTTCAGCATTGTCTTGATTATTGCTACCGACTGCGGAATGGCGTTTCTGAATTCTACTACAGCGTCAACTCCTTTCCTGAACTGTTCCGTATCATTCACGTTAGCCAGATAATCGCAGAAACGAGGACTGAGATCAAACTTCTGTTGATTTGCCGGCATTTTAGCATAAGAACTTATTACAAAATCAGCATCTTCCTGTGTGCCATAACGTATAAATATATCCGAAATCACAGCAGACAGTTTTCCTTTCGCATCCTTGCTTTGCTTTTTCGCTTCATTTTTCGCAAGTTCCAGATCTAGTCCCAGAACACCTTTTAACGCTGCTCCGGCAACTGAATAGGAAGAGTCGTTCAGATTTTTTTTGAATAACTCAAGATAATCCGATTTGTTTAATACTGCCAGAGCTTCCAGTCCTGCTGCTTTAGCCGGTCTGTTCTTCTCTTTATTTACCATTTCCAGAATGTCCTGCTCAATCGCTGCAATGAGAGTTTTGTTTTCAAGGATTGACTCCAACGTGTATCTTCTCAGTCCTTCATATTTATCTTTCAACGCCAGTTGCAGACCTTCAAAATTATTCGTTTCAACAAAGTGATCTATTGCCTCTCTTCTGTCGAGATAATTCTTCCCGTATTTATACTGATGCAGAAATGCAGCGCTGTTCTTGTTATCTTTTTTCTCGGCCAACAGAACTTTATCTGCATCAACATTAATTAAATCGGGCAGTTGATCATAGCTGAATTCAAATGTTGAGGTTTTTTCGGTTACCCATACTTTATGTCTGGTAACTTTAGTGCCGTTGTAAATATCAATTGCCAGTGGGAATTGAAAAATCTTACTATCCTGTGTCTGAGAAATGAAGACCTTAACCTTCTTCTCGTCCTGATTATAAAGATAGTCGATCGAAATCTTCGGATGTCCGGATCCGAAAAACCATTGGTTGAAAAACCAGTTGAGGTCTAATCCTGTCACTTCTTCCATAGCCAACCGAAAATGGTGGGCTTCGGCAGCTTTAAATTTATTGCTGGTGAGATACAGGCTCATGCCCTTGAAGAAAGCTTCATCACCCATATAATTTCGTAACATATGGAGAATCCGGCCTCCCTTGTTATAACTAACGGCATCGAACATATCTTCTTTATCGCGGTAATGAAAGCGCACCAGGTCCTTTAATTCGTTGCCTCCAAGAATATATCCTTCTTTGTCTTCGTAATTGTGTTCTTCCGCACGGTCTTTTCCGAACTTATGTTCCAGCCACAGGTATTCGCTGTAGTTTGCAAAAGATTCATTTACTGTTAAGTTGCTCCAGCTCTCAGTTGTTACCAGGTTGCCGAACCAGTGGTGAAATACTTCGTGAGCGATGGTTGCTTCCCAGTGGTTGCCATCTGTGAGTTCACGTGCATTTTGCTGTGCGCTCTCCTGATGAAGAGTTGCTGTTGTATTTTCCATAGCCCCGCTTACATAATCCCGGCCAACAATCTGTGCATATTTGTTCCAGGGATATTCCACATTCAGAATCTTCGAAAAGAATTCCAGCATCTCCGGAGTATTCCCGAATATCTTTCTTGCTACACTTGCATATTCTTTTTCTACATAATAACTAACTTCTTTTCCTTTATAACTGTCTTTGATAACCGCATATTCGCCAACGCCCATAAAAAACAGGTAGGGTGCGTGCGGTAAATCCATTTTCCATGTGTCCGTGCGCGTCCCGTCTGCGTTTTTCTTCTGAGACGCCAGCGTTCCGTTGGAAAGGGTAACAAAACGGTCAGGAACTGTCATTATAATTTCCTGAGTTGTTTTCTGGTTAGGTTTATCTATAGTAGGGCACCAGACGCTGGTAGATTCGGTTTCTCCCTGTGTCCATATCTGAACTGGTTTCTCCTTATCTGTTCCGTCGGGATTGATAAAATATAATCCCTTTGCATTTGTGATTGCACTTGAGCCAACGGCATTGAACTCATTCGGTTTGGCAACATAATCGATATACACCTGATACTGTTCCCCGCCCTTGTACACTTTATCCAGCTTGATCCGGAGGATTAGTCCGTCGTAGTTATACTTTAACGGAACTTTTGAAGAACCCTTCATCAGTGCTACTTCTTTAATATCCATACCTTTTGCATCCAGTTCAACAGAATCGGTTGCATAAATATGCGGCTTCAGTGTGATCCATACTTTCCCGATCAGATATTGGTTTTTATAGTCGAACCGCGCGTCTAATCTGGTATGTACCAGATCGTTAATCATTGGGGCACTTGCCTGGTATTGTTTTTCCGGATCAGGATGATCGGGTGGAATGACTTGTGCAGGAGAAAATACTGAAGTCAGGAGAAGAACTCCGATTAGCAGCACTGCTTTCATCGGGGAATTGTTTAGTTTCATTTTGCTGATCATATGGGGTAGTTGTGACTTTATCGACGGTTTTAGAAACTTAGTTACATTTAGTAATTGAATTAAATCAGGGCGCGAACTTGTCGTTCAAAATTGTCCGAAAATAGGATAATTTATCATGTAAAACCTATTGAAAATGTTAATTGGTTATTGCTTTTCAACTAGCTTTGAAGGAAATATCAGAACTTTGGAATTGTGGTGACAGCTTAAAAATGAACCGGATGCAAAGAATTCTCTTTTTTTTCGCTTTCCTTTCTGTTTGTCTGATGGCATTCAGTCAGCAGCAATATTTTCTTTATTTGCAAACCGACAATGGGCAGCCATTTTATGTTAGGAACGGGAAATCAGTTCACAGT
>DATCKB010000222.1:0-2818 GCA_036562505.1 Parasegetibacter sp.
TCAGGCAATTGATAAAGCACTCGAATATAAAGAAAAAGGTATCGCAAAAAGTATCGGCATTCGTTGTAATATTATTGATTTGTTAATCCGACTTAACGAGAGGAATATCGTTCCCGATGCGCTGACCGATCAAACCTCAGCACATGATCCGCTGATTGGTTACTGGCCACATGAGATTTCATATGAAGGCGCTAAAAAGCTAAGAGAGACGGATCCCCAAAAATATGTTGATCTGGCGTACAGGTCTATGTTCCTGCATGTTCAACTTATGGTGCAACTGATGGATAAGGGTGCCATTACCTTTGACTACGGAAACAATTTACGTGCGCGCGCTCAGGAATTTGAAGAAAAACATTTGAATGATCCCTTCCGTAAGTCTTATGAACCAGGCAGATGTTTTTCATTTCCGGGATTTGTACCTGCTTATATCCGTCCCTTATTCTGCGAAGGTAAAGGCCCCTTCAGATGGGCTGCGCTCAGTGGCGATCCGGAAGATATAGCTGTAACAGACAGAGTGATTGCGGAAATGTTTCCGGAAAACGAAAGTTTACAAAGATGGCTGAAACTTGCCGGCGAACGTATCGCTTTTCAGGGTTTACCCGCAAGGATATGCTGGCTGGGCCAGGGAGAGCGGGAGAAAGCTGGACTGGCATTTAATGAATTAGTGAGAACCGGAAAGGTGAAAGCTCCTATAGTGATAGGAAGAGACCACCTCGATACAGGTTCAGTAGCTTCTCCGAACAGAGAAACCGAAGCTATGAAAGACGGATCTGATGCTGTGGCCGACTGGCCGATTCTCAACGCATTGCTCAGCACAGCAGGAGGAGCAAGCTGGGTGAGTCTACATCACGGTGGTGGAGTAGGAATGGGGTATAGTATTCACGCCGGTATGGTCATCGTTGCTGATGGTACACCAGAAGCAGAAACTAGACTTTCAAATGTACTGCGGAATGATCCGGGAATCGGAGTAATCAGGCACGCTGATGCAGGTTATGATATTGCTATCGAAACAGCAAGAAAATACGACCTCGATCTGAATTCAAAGTTGAAGTAGGAAGAATTGACTCTTTACTTGTTACCATTCTTTTGAATTGAAGGAGAACGGCCTTATATTTGAATAAATCACCCCGAACACCCGCGGTTATTTTTTCACTAAAACTTTATCATGGGAAGACTCCTTGTTATTTCCAACAGGTTGCCATTTTCTGTTACACAGGATGGGGAAAAAATTTCCCTGAGGCAAAGCTCAGGGGGACTGGTTTCTGCCATAAAGAGTTATTTCGAGAACGATAAGGAATCCGCAAAAAGTAATATTACACAGAAAATATGGGTCGGGTTGGGAGACTTCACACGCGAAGAATGGAAAGAGCTGGAACCGGATTATGAAAGAAAAGATTTTGAAGTAGTTCCTCTTTTTGTTGACCCGGATACTTATAGCGATTATTACAATGGTTTCTCGAATTCAACACTCTGGCCGCTGTTCCATTATTTTCCTTCCCTTGCAGAATATAACGCCGAACATTTTGAGGCCTATAAAAAAGTAAACGAACTCTTCGCGGAAACCCTGATTCCTGTAATACAACCCGATGATATTATTTGGATTCACGATTACCAATTGATGCTACTGCCGCAATTGATTAGAAAAGCTTTTCCCGATGCGTTGATTGGTTTTTTTCTGCATATTCCGTTTCCGTCATATGAAATATTCAGACTTATACCTACTGAATGGAAACGTTCTCTGCTGACTGGATTGTTAGGTGCAGATCTGATCGGATTTCACACGCACGACTATGTGCAGTATTTCATTCAGTCGGTTAAAATGGTACTCGGACTCGACAATACCTATAATACCATACACTATCAGCATCGTCTTGTGAAGGCCGACTTATTTCCTATCGGTATCGATTACGCGAAATTCAGGGATGCTACAAACGACAAGGAAATCATTTCCATAAGAGATGAAATCCGGAATAACTTTTCCAATAAAAAAATTATTTTTTCAGTTGATCGTCTGGATTATTCCAAAGGTCTGATGGACCGCCTTCAGGGGTTTGAATGTTTTCTGGAAAGATTCCCTGAATGGAAAGAAAGAGTAGTGTTTATTGTGAACGTTGTGCCTTCCCGTGATTCTATTCAAACGTACAATGACCGGAAACGACTGATTGAAGAAAAAATCAGCATTATAAACGGCTTAAATGCCACATTGAGCTGGCAACCGGTAATCTACCGGTACAATCACCTTGAATTCAAGGAACTTTCTGCACTCTATCAGGCTGCAGATGTAGCACTGATCACTCCACTTCGTGACGGAATGAACCTGGTTGCAAAAGAATATGTCGCCAGTTGCACTTCACAACGTGGTGTACTGATACTCAGTGAACTGGCAGGCGCTGCAAGTGAACTCAGCGAAGCGATACTTGTAAATCCTACTGACGTCATGGAAGTTTCTTCTGCTATACAGAAAGCACTGACTATGCCTTTAACTGAGCAGCGATACCGGATGATTCTGATGCAGAAAAGGTTAATGGATTATGACGTGTTCCACTGGGTTAACGACTTTTTTGAACAACTGAATTTAATAAAGGCAGAACAAAGGAAAATGAAGGTGAAAGTTTTGGATAGCGAAACCGAAGAAATTTTGCGTAAACATTACACTCAGGCAAAAAAACGTTGTATCCTGCTGGATTATGACGGAACACTTTCTCCCTTCACCCGACTACCCGCAGACGCAATACCTGGAGCAGACCTGAAGACCTTGTTATTAGAACTGGCATCCGACCCGAAAAACAATGTAGTGGTCATCAGCGGCCGCGATGCC
>DATCKB010000224.1:0-2350 GCA_036562505.1 Parasegetibacter sp.
CATTTAAGCGGTGAGTTTGCATACACCAGAGGGGAGTCATTCTCCGCCCGGGCAACGGCAAAAATTTATCAGTTTTCCGGACTTCAGCAGGAAGAGGAGCCATGGGGGCTGATACCTGCTGAAATAACAGCTACATTGCGCTGGGAATTACTTCGTGATCTTTATCTGAAATCAGACCTGTTCATATGGGAAGGTCCCCAGTTCCGTAAAAATGATGGTACTCCCGGAAAACTGGGAGGAGCGTTTGATCTGAATGCCGGACTGGAGTTTAAGGCAACCCGTTCGCTCGATCTCTGGCTGCAGATGAATAATATTTTCAACAATAAATACCAGCGCTGGAGCCAATATCCGGTATATGGATTTAATGTTCTGGGAGGAATAATTTACTCATTCGGACAGAAATAAGTTACTTCGTGTTTTAACTGGTTCTGGCCCATGCTTGAAACTTTATTCAAATACTTAATTCAACAGAAGTCGTTATACCTTCCCGGTATAGGAAATTTCGTGATGACCCAGGATGCGCCTGTGTATAATGCAGCAGATCAGACTTTCGAACCACCGGTCTGGAAAGCTGTACTAACGGATGAACAACCTGCCACACCGAAAGAATTGTTTGCGTTCATAGCCGGTGAGAAGCAGGTGACAGAGCTGGAAGCTATTCAAATGTTCAACGGCTGCATTTTTGAAATCAGACAACATATTAAAAGCGGCAGGAGTTTTTACTGGAAGGGAATAGGGGAGTTAAAAGCCGGCGATTCCAGTACTCAAACAATTCTGGATGCTGAAACAATAAGTCTTTCTTTTCTGAAACCGGTAGCTGCAAGGCGGATAGTTCGTGATAATGCGGTTCATACCGTGTTGATCGGTAATCAGGAGCTGACGAACGTTGAAGTAGCGGAAATGAAGAAAAACACTGGTGCATTAGGCCGGCAGCGCTGGTGGGTTTACGCCGCTGCGGTTGCGGTAATAGCACTGATACTTTTGTTTTTCCATTTTTATAGTCTGCAAACAGGACAACACCCTTTTGGTAACCGGTCGTTAATAGATTTATAACTCCGCTGAGAAATATGACGAATACAACGGCCTCCGTTTCTGCAAAGTCTGTCGTACATTACAATGCCTGTCCCGTTTGCGGTTCAGAGCAGATTAAGTTGTTCTCACCTGTAAAAGACTATTCCATCAGCGGGGAGGTTTTTGAAGTGATGGAATGCATCAGTTGTTCTGTTCGCTTCACCCAAAATGCACCGTCACAGGAAGAAATTGGTCCTTATTACAAGGCTGAACATTATATTTCTCATTCTGATTCAAATAAAGGACTCATCAACCGGCTTTATCAGAAAGTACGGCATGTTACAGTTCGGAAGAAAGCAAACCTGATAGAGGAGATTACTAATAAACATGAAGGTGAAGTACTCGACGTCGGTTGCGGTACCGGTTATTTTTTGGCGGAAATGAAAAGCCGGGGGTGGACTGCCGAAGGACTTGAACCCGACCCTGATGCCAGGACTTTAGCGGCCTCAGTTAATAATATTCAGAGCTCCGATATCAGCCACCTTTTTGAGATCCGGGCCGGGTCGAAAGATGCTGTAACCCTTTGGCATGTACTTGAACATGTTCACCAGCTACATGATTACATGAAGCGGTTTAAAGAAATACTTGCTCCGGACGGAAAACTTGTGATTGCAGTACCCAATTATACTTCGTACGATTCAAGGCATTACGGAACATTCTGGGCAGCATATGATGTTCCCCGGCATCTTTATCATTTCTCGCCAAAATCATTAAAGATACTTGCAGAACGGCATGGAATGCAGGTTGATTCTCTTCATCCTATGTGGTACGATAGTTTCTACGTGAGTATGCTTAGCGAGAAGTATAAAAAAGGGAGTATGGTTAAGGCAGGAATCACCGGCCTGATTTCCAACTTCAGAACTTTTTTTAATAAAGAACAATGCAGCTCACTGATATATGTCCTCTCAGTGAAAATATAACTTATTCAAATTTAATCTCAAAGACGACGGGCCAGAGTTTCCCGGTGATAAAGGTACGGTTGGTAGCCGGATCGTATGCGATCCCATTCAGTACTGCATTCTGAGCCCGGTATTTGAACTGATTCATATCTTCTTTTGCATAACGTGCAAGAATTCCGGTAAAGTCGGCCTTACCCACCACTACACCGGTTGATAAATCAATTTTCAGAACATAATCGCTTCCCCACTGGTTCGCATAAACGAAGCCCCGGATATATTCCAGTTCATTAATATTATTTACCGGTCCGTTATTATCGGTTACCGGAATGGTGCGGGTGATTTTCAGCGAAACCGGATCAACCAGGTAGATATTGCTGGTA
>DATCKB010000226.1:0-3172 GCA_036562505.1 Parasegetibacter sp.
GACCAGATTGGCAGGAAGCGATATTTCGGATTCTCTCCGAAGTTGTTCGAACCATCCGCTCTTACGTTTCCGTTAACGGTAATCTTATCACGGTAAGTGTAGGTGAGGCTACCGAACCAAGACAGGTTATTGTTGATGTTATCTGTAATGGTCGGACGAAGATTGCTGATATAGTTCAGGTAGGCAGTGGTTAATGCCGGAGAAACGGTATTTCCGCGCTCTGGCTGCCATCCATAGTAGGTGTTCGACATACCCTTGTACTGCAGACTTCTGATTTCCTGACCAGCCATGGCGTTTACGAGGTGGTCATCATTGAATGTTTTGTTAAAGTCGAATGAGTTACGAACAGTATAAGAATATTTTCTTTGGTCGTTATTTGAAAGGATACCACCCCAGGGTATAACCGAGTTGTTGAAGTTATCGGTTCCCGGTACCAGTGATCCTGCGTTCCACAGTCTTCTAGTAGCTACAAAGTTCGAACGCTCTTCAGCCCAGCTCTGAGTATTGGTTAAAGCCTGATCGAATCCACCGGTAAAGCGGTATCTGAAGTAATTCAGGAATTTATACTCAAGATTGAACTGCGCGGTAATATTGGCAACGTTACTTTTTGAACCGGTGAGCTTGGTTTCATTCAGGATATTATACAGCATATCCTCCTTAGGTGCAGAAACTGCAGGGAATTCCTGAGATTTCTGCTCTGTATAATACATGAAATAAGTTCCGTCGTCGTTATTTGCCGGAATAGTTCTGGCAGTTTCGTATGCGTACTTGTTAGGGTTAACGGAGCTGTGGAAACCACGTCCTCTTGTATTTGAAGCGTTAACCTGTAAGCCTACATAAAATTTGTTGCTCAGCCAGGAATTCAGTTTCAGCATCGCAGAATAACGTTTCTGGTCGCTGCCTTTTGCAGAACCCTGAACGTCAGAAAGGTTTAATGATGCATAGTATGTGGTGCGTTCTGCTCCTCCGCTCAGACTAATAGCGTGGTTGTTGGTAACAGAGTTTCTGAACAGGAGATCATACCAGTCAGTATTATTACGGGCCATTTTATTTACCCCTTCCTTGAATTCATCATAGCTGATTACTCTGTCGAGATAATCGAGGTACAGGCCTTCATAGCCCAGTCTTCTTGGAACGCGGCTGTACTTAATATTATCTTCCATGATTTCCTGTGAAAGCTTGATACGCTCACCGGCATTCATCAGATTGAGATCACCATAGGTGATTCTTTTGTTGATACTGATATTACCAGTGTAGTTCAACTGAGGTTTACCGATACGACCTCTTTTGGTGGTGATAACAATAACCCCGTTTGCAGCGCGTGAACCGTAGATAGCGGTTGCAGATGCGTCTTTCAGAACGGTAATAGTTTCGATATCGGTAGGGTTAATACCGGCAATCGCAGATCCTACCAGATATGCGGCATCGGGTGAGTTAAGGTTGGAAAGATCGATAGGTACGGGATCTTCCAGAATGATATCATCTAAAACCCAGAGTGGGGCACTTCCTCCGATAATAGACGAAGTTCCCCGGATCCGGATTTTGGGGGTAGAGCCGGGTTCACCGGAAGATTGTAGGAACATCATACCCGGTACCTGACCTGCCAGCATCTGATCTACAGAGAATTTAGAACCGAGTTCAATGTCTTTATATTTTACCTGAGTAACGGCACTAGCCAATTCTCTTTTTGATAAGCGCTGATAACCTGTGTTTACGATAGAAACGTCTTCCAGTTCAACCTGCGACACATTCAGTACAACGCGGATCGAGGTTTCGTTGCCTACGGTAACTTCGCGGGTTTGGTAACCGATATAAGATATCACCAGCACATCGCCCACATTGGCGTTAATAGAAAAGCGACCGTTACCATCTGTGATTACGGTGTTCTTTGTGCCTTTCACGGTAATCGACGCACCTACGAGTGCGGCGCCTTCAGTATCAGTTACAATACCTGTAATTTGTACAAAAGCAGCCGGAGCATAAAATTCCGCATCTGCCGATTCTTTTTTAACGGTTGGTTTAGGTGAAATGAGGATCGATTTATTTTCGATCACATATTTCAGCGGTTGATTACTAAGAACAGTCTCCAGAAAATCTTCAAGGGGCATGTCTTGTACGTCGAGGTCCACCGCTTTGGCAATATTCAGCAGATTTTTACTGTAGAATACAACATAGCCGGTTTGTTCTTCGATGGCATGAAATACTTTTTTCAGCACATCGCCTTTCCCCCGGAAAGTAACGGTTTGCGACATTGTACCGGCGCTAACTTGTAGACCGGCCACCAGAAGGAAGATAGCAGTGATCCTCATAATGCGCAGCGTTTTGAGTAGGGAGGTTCCACAGGAATACCTCGCCCGGAAAACATTAATTTGCATACTTTTGCATCTGTTTTGGTTAATAAATAAAAGGGACTGCAACAAAATTTCCTGCGTTTATTAATCATCCGTTTCACCGCTTCGGTTGCCCCCGGAGCGGTTTTTTAATGATCTCTACAGGGTATATATTTTTTTGGTTTTGTCTCGCCGCAGGCGAGATGAATTCCTAATTATTTTTTTCCAATTATCAACGTATTTCCATTTTCCATCCGGAAATTCACACCTGATTCTTTAAAGAAAACCAGCATTCTTGAGAGGCTGACATCTCTTCCTACTCTTCCGGCAAATTCGATATCCGGTACATCTCCTTCAAATTTCACATTGATGTCGTACCAGCGGGCCAATTGCCGCATCACCTCTTCGAGCGACGCGTTCGAAAAATCAAACAGACCATCTTTCCATGCAACAACCTTCTTAAGATCGGCGATATTCTGAACCTTAATCCCTGAAGAATTGCCGATCACCTGTGGGTGGTGAACAACGGCCGGAAACTGGTGCGCCAGAACCGCCTGCTGTCCGGGTTTCAGCACCACATCTGCTTCTGTTTTACCTGAGTTTGCCTCTACGCGTACCGAACCTTTCAGGAGTGTGGTTTTTTCGGCATCTTCGTTATCATAGGCATTTATATTAAACCAGGTTCCCAACACCTCAACGGTCTGGTTTTTAGTTTTCACAATAAAAGGTTGAGTCTTTCTTTCGGCAACTTCAAAATAGGCTTCACCGGTAATCTCTACACGTCGTTCGCTTTTATCAAAAACGACCGGAAATCTTATAGACGAACCCGCATTCAACCATAC
>DATCKB010000233.1:0-2986 GCA_036562505.1 Parasegetibacter sp.
GTCAGTGACTGTTATCCATTGGCCCCCGTTCAATTCAGCCAGTTGTGTCAGACGAGCATTAATCTCCTGCTGATTCAATGAAGAGTCTTTTCTAATGTTCAGTAATTGAAGTTTAGCCTTGTTCACCTCAAGAATTGTTGCAGCGCCTTTATCCAGTTTTTCCTGATAATTGAATACGAACTCCTGAGTCCTGACCGACCTTTCATTAATCAGATGTTGTTTTCTGTTCAGCCAGACCATCTCCAGGTAAATCAATTTCGCCCTAAGCAAAATTTCCTGTCGGTATGCCTGTTGACTTAATTCTGATAATTTCTGCTGTTGCCGGAACAACTCCTTTTTTCTTCCGTAAGCTGTGGGAAAATCAAATTGCTGGGTAATTGCAAATTCAGTCAGATTCCCTGAACCGGCAGGATATCCGAACAGATAGTCATATTCGAGAGTCGGATTCTCTAAACTCATCGATGACTTGTTTTCAGCACGCTTCGCTTCCCAGTATTTCTTATTTGCATTTAACGCATCGCTGTTTTTCAAAACAGAAGACAACACCTGTTCCAGTCCGGTTTGCGAATAGGCGTTGACCGTCAGAAAAACAAATAACAGAAATACAGTTGATGGTCTGAATATTTTTCTGAATATCGGTAGAAGACTATTTTTCATTTGCCGATGATTTTTTATTCGATATAAAATACACCACCGGAACTACAAAAAGATTCAGGAGTGTAGAACTCAGTAACCCACCAAGGATTACTTTTGCCATTGGACTTTGAATTTCATTTCCCGGAAGGTCTCCGCTGACAGCGAGCGGAATCAGGGCAAGTCCGGCTGTTAACGCAGTCATCAGAATCGGACTAAGCCGATCTACTGAACCCTTAATTACAGATTCATATAAACTCATTCCCTCTTTCTGAAGTGTATGATAATGAGACACTAAAAGAATTCCGTTTCGGGTAGCTATACCAAACAGGGTAATGAAACCAATAATAACAGGAATACTCAGAATTCCGGAAGTAAACCAGACAGTTAATACTCCTCCGATCAAAGCCAAAGGAAGATTAATCAGAATGACCCCAGCTATCCTGATGGATTTAAACTCCTGATAGAGTAAAAAGAAAATAACGATAAAAGCCATGATACTGGTCAGGAACAAAGTTCTTGAAGCTGCAGCTTCCGATTCAAACTGACCACCATATTCAATCCGGTAACCTTCAGGAAGTTCAATCTGCTCATCGACTATTTTTTTGATTTCATCCACAGCAGATTTCTGATCACGTCCCGAAACGTTCGCAGAAACTACTGTTTTCCGTTGAACATTTTCGCGACTGATCGTATTCGGACCCGATAAAGAAACCACATCAGCTACGTAGCTCAGCGGTATCTTTTCACCGTTATAGGCGTCAATCAATGTATTCCTGATATTATTGACTGATCCCCGTCCGGTTGAATCGAATTTCACAATCAGGTCATAACGCTCTCCGCCTTCAAATATCTCAGAAACTTTTTCTCCCGCTAAAGCAACATTTACGAATTCGGCAAATTGTCCGATAGTAATACCAAAACGGCTGAGCATTTCTCTGTTGGGTTTGATCTGTATCTGAGGAACCTGAGCCTGCTGTTCTACATTAACATCCACAAGTCCGTCTATACCCTTAATATGCTGTTTGATATTATTAGCAATCCGGAATAGTTTTTCAAGATCATTACCATATACTTTGACGGCTATATTTGCACGTGTACCCGAAAGCATATGATCAATCCGGTGAGAAATTGGTTGACCGATGCTGAAATTCGCGCCTGATATGCTACTCAGTTTTTCCCGCACTTCTTTCATAAATTCTTCCCTCGACCGAACTTTCAGTTCAAAAGGCGCATCTACTTCAGAACTGTTTACACCCTGAGTATGTTCATCCAGTTCCGCGCGCCCCGTTCTTCTACTGGTTGTTCGTACTTCAGGAATACTCAGTAACACCTTTTCAACCTGAGCGCCGATTCTTCCACTTTCCTCCAGAGAGATTCCCGGTAAGCTGGTAACGGTGACCACCAGCGAACCTTCATTGAATTCCGGCAGAAAACTTCTACCCATCCTCGTTAGTAATACAACAGCAGCTACAATTAAAATTGCTGATACTGTAAGCAGTGATTTTTTAAGGCGGAATACCAGCTGCAGCAGTCGCTCATATACAATATTGAGAAGGTGTACCAGCCAGCTTTCTTTATGTTGTTTCTGCAACATTTTATCGCCTGTAAGCAGGTAGCTGCAGAGAACCGGAGTGAGGGTAATTGCCACTATTAATGAGGCAAACAAGGCCACTATAAAAGCAATTCCGAGTGGGACAAGTAATCTGCCTTCCATGCCCGACAAAAAGAAAAGTGGCGTAAAAGCAACTATAATAATAAAAGTAGCATTGATAACGGAGGTACGAATTTCAACTGAAGCATCGAAAATAACTTTCAGTTTATTTGTCCGGAGTTCGGGTGGCCTTGCTGCATTTTCTTTCAGTCTGCGGAATACGTTTTCCACATCAATTATCGCATCATCCACAAGATCACCGATCGCGATTGCCATACCGCCTAAACTCATGGTATTGATGGTAAAGCCGAACCATTTAAGTATGAGCACGGCAGATAATAGTGAAATCGGAATGGCAATCAGGGAAATGCTGGTTGCCCTCCAGTTCATCAGAAAAAGAAAAAGAATAATAGTCACGAACAATGAGCCTTCCCACAAAACTTTCTGAACATTATTCACTGATGCCTTAATGAAATCAGCCTGACGGAAAATATCTGTTTTTATTTTCACATCGGCCGGAAGTGTTTTCCGGAGATCATCAATTGCATCATCAATTCGCTTTGTCAGTTCAAGGGTGTTGGTATTGGATTGTTTAGTAATCGTCATAATTACAGCGGGTTTCCCTTCTACAGCCCCCTCACCTATTCTGAAAGTCGGACCAATTGTCAGATCTGCAACGTCAGATATTTTTACCGGTAA
>DATCKB010000236.1:0-2601 GCA_036562505.1 Parasegetibacter sp.
AGATAACCGCATGGGATTCTTCCCTGCGATTTCAGCAGTTTGGGATATTGCCCAGGAAAACTTCATCGAAAATACTACCTGGATCGATCAGCTTAAATTGCGTGTCGGTTACGGTTTAACTGGAAACGACCAGATCAGCAACGTATCCTCTCGCGGTTTCCATCAGGGTGGAAGCTCCTACAACGGGAATGCCGGTATCACCCTGCAAACTATGGCTAACACACAGCTGGGATGGGAGAAAAACCTTTCAGCAAATATTGGTCTTGATTTCGGAATTTTCAATCAGCGTATTTTCGGTTCGATCGATGTGTTTCAACGCACAAGTAAAAACCTGCTGATGAACATGGTACTGCCATACACCAGCGGATTCGGAAGCATCGACAATAACGCAGGAGAAGTAGTGAACAAGGGATTTGAACTTGAATTGAATACTGTAAACGTTAAGAAAGGCGACTTCACCTGGACAACCAGCTTTAATATCGCTTTCCTGAAAAATGAAGTAACTGCACTTTACGGAGATATCGAAGCTCTGTCAAATACTGTGCGTATCGGTTATCCTTTGAAAATCTGGTATCGTCCGAAATATGCCGGAGTTAACTCTGCCAACGGAAGACCAATGTGGTATGACGTAAACGGCAACCTGACTTATTTGCTTTCATCAGCAGATAACGTTCCTACCGACAAAGGCTGGCAGTCTGATTATTTCGGTGGTCTGAGCAACACGTTTAGCTATAAAGGATTTGAACTGACTTCACTTTTCCATTACGATATGGGGCGCTACATGGCCAATAACCAATTACTGGTGCTGACAAACGTAGCTAACAACCCCGGCAGAAACACTCTTGCAGAATTGTATGAAAAGAGATGGACAACAGTAGGACAGGTTACTTCAGTACCCAGACTAATTGCAGGAGGTGCAGAATTCAACAGCTCTTCCCAACAAAGTACATCAACCAGATTCCTGGAAGATGCCTCTTTCATTAGACTAAGAGAAGTTACACTTGCGTACCGATTCACGCCTTCGCAACTGGAAAAACTGAAACTGTCTTCGCTGCGCTTATACGTTACTGCTGTGAATCTTTATACCTGGACTGCATGGACTGGTTACGATCCTGAATTCGCAATCGGCGGATCAGTTGAAAGCAACCAGGGTATTGTTCCACAAACCAGAAGTATCACAGCTGGAATTCAAATAGGCTTTTAAAATACAATAACATGCAAAAGATAATCACAAAATATATACTGGTTTTTATTGCCTGCTTTGCGCTTGCATGCGATAAAATACTCGATGTTACACCACGTCAGTCGATCGACTCGTCTATTGCATTGGAAAGTCCGGAAGCTATTGAAGCCGCACTGAATGCAGTGTACGCAGCTCTACGCCCGGTAAGCCAATATGGAAGGGATCTGATTGCCATTCCCGAGCTGCTTTCAGATAATGCAGAACACACGAACAACCCTAACGACCTGTATTCTCATTCGCGGAACCTGCCCGGTGCTCACATGAACAACTGGCAGAGCAGCTATTATGCGATTAATGCTATCAACAATATCCTTCGGGTATTGGATGAAGAAACCCCTGTCGGTGTAACCAATGAATTCAAAGAAAGAATTTCAGGTCAGGCCTATTTCCTGAGAGCGCTGTTCTATCATAATCTGATGCGTATTTACGCATATGATCCAACAGCAATCGTGGTTGAAAATAATCGTGGTGGAGTTCCTATTTTAACACGCCCCACGCTTAAACTCGACGATCTTACCTATCCTTCCCGTGCTTCAATCAGTGAAGTGTATGCCCTGATTTATGAAGATCTCGGAAAAGCAGTACAGTTGCTTGACGGTAAAACAATCGGAGGAACAAACCCGGAATTCTACGCATCATCTGCAGCCGCTTCCGCCCTGTTCTCCAGAGTTGCTCTTTATAACGGCGACTACGAAAAAGTAATAGAGGAAGCCGGAAATGTTCTGGCTACCAGCGCAGGAAAATTTCAATCCAATGCCAACTATATCAACGCCTGGCGCGCCAGCAAACACCCCGAATCACTTTTCGAACTGGTGTATCTGATTGGTGATAACATTGGTGTGAATGAATCATTGCGCGCAACTTTTACTTCAAGGAATTTCCTGACCTCTGCCACTTTTGCCAACCGTGGAAATGTTGTGGTAAGTGCAGATCTGATGAGTAAATATGTAGCCAACGATGTAAGAAGACAGTTGATAATAAACGGTCTGGGAAGAAACAACGGTAAAAATGAAATGACCAAGTTTCTCAGTAAAAACGGAACAGCAAATCTGGATAATGTACCGGTAATCAGAATTTCAGAAGTTTATCTGAACAGAGCCGAGGCATTTGCACGGGCTACTCCGGCAAGAGAGGATCTGGCCCGCCAGGATCTTAATATGATCCGTGAAAGAGCAGGATTGACTCCTGTGGCTGCATCATTGTCCGGCCAAGATCTTATAAACGAGATTTTGCTTCAAAGAAGAATTGAACTGGCATTTGAGGGACATCGCTTCTTTGATCTGAAAAGACTGGGTATGGATATCATCAAACCTTCCGGAAATGTTTTATTCCAGGAATACAGAATACTGGCTCCTATA
>DATCKB010000237.1:0-2130 GCA_036562505.1 Parasegetibacter sp.
ATATTATAGAAGCCGACAGAAGGAAAATTGAGCCGTCTATTTATCCCCAAACCCACCATTGTCAACCCTTATCGCTTCAGTGCTTGATCTATGATTGGCGCTTCTAGTCCAACGGCCGCAGCAACCGCTTCACTTTTTTACCGGGTTGAATACGTTTTGCGACGTTCAGGCGGTAGTTGCCGATATCTGCTCTGTAATTTTGATCTTTATATTCGCCGCGGAATTTCATTCTAAATTCTAATGCAGTGATACTTACACTCCAGGTTGAAGAATTGTATCCGACAGCAGCCCGATAAAACAAGTCGGGTTCAACACGTACTTTATCTGCAGCACCTGCATCGGTAAACTCCTTCACCACACTTAAATTAACGGTGGCTGTGGCTGAACCGGAAAAAAAGATATGATCACCGGCTACGAGCGTGTATCCATAACCGATACCCGGACCGATCTTCAGTACCCTTACCTTATCCACATCTGGTGAAGGGAATGCCTGTTTGTAAGCAGGCGGCACAAAAGCACTGTCTGCCTTCACATTTCCGTATATCACTTCCCCACCAATCAACAAACTACCGGCAGACCGTTTTTGCCATTCATCCTGAAAAAACATTGCCCGGTAAGAAAACCGACGATGATTTATTACACGGAAAACGGAAACACCCAGCATATTCATTTTTAAATCGGGGCGCAAATTATAGTCCGGCTTATTAGATAAACGATAAGGCCGGTCGGTCAGAAAATATCCGCGGTAAAACTGTCCGATTAAATCAATGGAATACTTACGGACATAAATATGCGCCTGCAGGTCTAAATATTTTGTTTCGCCCTTGCTCTCATTCCTGTTCAAAAAAGGAAAGCCAAAGGCCAGATTCAATGTTATGCCATTATAAGTTGCACCCACTCCCATATTTAAGGTAGTGTTAGGCCGGTAATAAAGCTTTTCATTTCCGGGGTTAGAAGACATGTCGTTTCCAGAACTGGAAGACAGGCGAAAGGAAGTATATTTTTTTGAAAAATAAAAGCGGGTCGTCAAGCCTTTAATGTACGAAACATAATAGGCCGAATCGTATGCGGAAGGACTCGATTCTGCAGCCTGCGAAAACTCTGACAGTGCAAATTGAGAAAGCTTCGAATGCGCAGATTGGGAAGGGTTGAACGGTGCAGATTGGGGAACCATCGCTTGTGCAGATAAATCTGAGCAGAGTAACATCAGGGTGAGGCAATAAAATAACCCAATCCGGAACGCCATATTATTTTTACATTTCCTGATAACTTGCAATAACCGCGCCGACACTAAATTACCCTCTGCTCAATATCACTATCTTTACGCTGTTAAAGAGATATACTGAAAGCAATGGTACGACAATAAACACGAACGGAGCATGTATAAATGGCCTTTATACCTTATTGAATTTCTTTTGCGCCACCTGAAGCAACGTTTAAGTAAAGTGCAGTTTATGATTGTGATGGCGGTAATTACCGGTTTAGTAGCCGGACTGGCCGCGGTACTGCTCAAACTAAGTGTTCACTACCTGCAGACCTTCCTCGCAAGTAAAGTCACCTTCAGTTTCTTTTATCTGCTATTCCCGGCTATCGGAATAATGATATGTGCCTATCTCATTCATCGCTTCTACGGAGGTCAGTTTGAGCGCGGCGTTGCTATGGTGCTGAAGAGTATTGCCAGACGATCTTCGTATATAGGTACCCGTCATAACTATATTCATATGATCACCAGTTCTATTACAGTGGGAATGGGAGGATCTGCCGGATTGGAAGCCCCAATTGTTGCAACGGGTTCATCTATCGGTTCAACTGTAGGAAGAGTGAACGGAATGAGTTATCAGGAAAGAACGCTTCTCATCGCGTGCGGCGCCGCGGCGGGAATTTCCGCAGTGTTTAACGCTCCTATAGCCGGGGTTATCTTCGCTATTGAAATTCTACTTTCTGAAACCATCGTCAGTTATTTTATTCCGCTTATTATTTCTTCCGTTACCGGAGTACTCTGTTCAAAAATTATTCTCGATGAATCGGTGCTGATTAATTTTTTTCTGAAAGAAAGTTTCAATTATCATAATGTACCTTTCTATATTCTTCTGGGCATCGGGGGAGGCTTTATTTCCCTTTATTATGCAC
>DATCKB010000239.1:0-14106 GCA_036562505.1 Parasegetibacter sp.
GCTGAATATTTCCGTGATGGAGATGCTGACTCAGCAGATACAAAAGGTAAAGATATCTTGTTTTTCGTAGATAATATCTTCCGTTTCACTCAGGCTGGTTCTGAAGTATCAGCGCTTCTGGGACGTATGCCATCAGCGGTGGGTTATCAGCCAACACTGGCAACTGAAATGGGACTAATGCAGGAGCGTATCACATCGACCAAAAATGGTTCGATTACTTCAGTTCAGGCTGTTTACGTTCCGGCGGATGACCTTACTGACCCTGCACCGGCAACAACCTTCGCTCACCTTGATGCGACAACCGTATTAAGCCGTAAGATTGCTGACCTTGGTATCTATCCTGCGGTGGATCCGCTCGATTCAACCAGCCGTATTCTTAGTCCGGCTATCGTTGGTGAAGAACACTACAATTGTGCAAACCGTGTTAAACTGATCTTACAACGTTATAAGGAACTTCAGGATATCATTGCCATCCTTGGTTTGGATGAACTGAGCGACGAAGATAAATTAACAGTAGCGCGCGCTCGTAAAGTTCAGCGTTTCCTCAGTCAGCCATTCCACGTAGCAGAACAGTTTACCGGATTGAAAGGTGTACTGGTTCCGATTGAAGAAACCATCCGTGGATTCAATATGATTCTGGATGGTGAAGTGGATGAATATCCTGAAGCTGCATTCAACCTTGTAGGTACTATTGACGATGCTATCGAGAAGGGTAAGAAGTTGCTGGCTGAAGCAAGAGGATGATAAAAATTTTTAAAAGATTCTATGTACTTAGATATACTAACTCCTGAACGCAAATTATACAGTGGCGAAGTTTATGGAGTACAACTTCCCGGAATCAACGGTCTCTTTGAAGTACTGGACAGGCATGCTCCGTTGGTGAGTGCGCTCGGAAACGGGAAAATCAAAGTGCTGAAAGATAAAAATACCTTCAGGTATTATCAGATTCAGGGAGGATTTGTAGAAGTTATTAATAACAAGGCAACAGTTCTGGTAGAAGGAGCTACTGAGATTGCTTAGTATTTAAGGAACTGTCCATCATCCACGAAAAGACGCTGCCCGCTTAATTTTTAGGCGGGCTTTTTCTTTCTGATTCAATTAATAGCAGCATTTCAAAAACTGAACTTGCCTTGCTAAAATCCTGGCCTGCTAATTATCAGACAGTTTCTGATTTTTGCTTCGCCCCGGGCGAGATGGGTGTTTAATTCAATAATGGATCGACCGGAAAGTTTATCATCATTTCATAGTCTCCGCCCAGTGCCCGAAGGGCCTCCTTCCAGATCATATCGGACGGACTTTTAAACACCAGGTCTGCTGTAGCTGTACTCACGATCCAGGAATGTTCTTTCATTTCATTTTCCAGTTGTTCAGGACCCCATCCTGAATATCCGAGGAAAAAACGAATGCGGTCGGGGTTAATTTCTCCGTTTCGGATAAGTGCAAGTGTAGATTCAATATTTCCTCCCCAGTGAATACCATCACATACCGGAGTTGCATCCGGAATCAGGTCGGAGTAATTATGAATGAAATGAAGAGTGTCTACCTGTACGGGACCCCCATAAAAAACCGGGAATTCATGACCTTCCACATCAGGAAGTAACTGAGGAAGTGAATATTCCAGTTTTTGATTAAGAATAAAGCCCAGGGCTCCCTCCGTCTGGTTTTCACAAATAATAACGACTTTTCTGCTGAAGTTGGGGTCTTTCAGAAAAGGTTCGGCTATTAAAATTGATCCTTTTTCCACTGTCATCATAAACCTAAATTAACTAAAATATAAAAGTTGCAAACATTTATATCCTAAATAAAAACAAAAAATGACGGGTTTACCTGAGGAGATGTAACAGAGATTTGAGTTTGAATTATATTTGACCCATGAAGAAGGTATTTCCTGTCATTATCGCCTTGATCAGTTTATCACTTATCGGTATCATTTTTATTCAGGTGAAGTGGATAGAAGTTATGCTGATAGTAAAAGAAGAACAACTTCGCGATAAGGTAATCAAGGCGATGGATAAAGTAGGGAAGGAATTGGTAGAACAGCGAGGTGTTGGTGTCCAGAAAAGAACCGGAAAACAGCCAAATTTCAAATGGCAGAATGATCAACTGGCGATTGATCTTCTTCGCCCCCCGAGTATAGCACAGCGGTTTACTGTTTTTGAAATTGAAGAAAAACTTAAACGAGCTTTTATTGCAGAAGATCTGAAGGATTTTCACTTCGAGTTTGCTATATCATCCCCCGGCAATGCAGGGATTGTGGGTTATTATGAACGCCACTCTCCGAATTTTTATGAACTGTTCGCGGATACTGTCAATAACCTTGCTCTGATTTATTATCTGATTCCTCCAAGCGGAAGTATAACCGAGGGGCTGGCACAGGAAGAAACACTTACGGTAGTTGTGGCTGATTTAAAGAATATTGTACGTAGCTCACTGGGCTGGATGATTGCAGGTTCAGTATTCTTTACAATCATTATCATTTCCGCGTTTTACCTAACGGTAAATACCATGCTCCGGCAGAAAAAATTAAGTGAAATCAAATCAGATTTCATTAATAATATGACCCACGAGTTTAAGACTCCATTGGCGACGATTTCGCTGGCGATTGATGCATTGCGCACAGAAAAAGTAAAACAGGATCCTGAAAAAGCACTATACTTCAGCGGAATAATAAAGGAAGAAAATAAACGGATGAATAAACATGTGGAAACTATTCTGCAGGCTGCGATGATGGATAAACAGGAAGTGCAGTTAAACCTTAAGCCGCTTCGTGTTAATGATCTCATCCGGACTTCCATCGGAAAATATTCACTTCAGTTGAATGAAAAGAAAGCCAGAGTAGATATGAATCTGTCTGCAGAAAAAGATTTGATTGAAGCTGATGAAGTACATTTTACGAATGTGCTGTCAAATCTGATTGATAATGCTATTAAGTATTCTAAAGAGAATCTCCTGATTAATGTATCAACCATGAATCGTGGAAAAAATCTGGTGATACGAATTGAAGACAACGGAATCGGAATGTCTAAGGAAACGGTTAAACGAATTTTCGAAAAATTCTACCGTGCACATACTGGTAACCTCCACAATGTAAAGGGATTCGGGCTGGGATTGAGTTACGTGAAAACCATAGTGGATGCCCATCACGGCAAAATAAAGGTGGAAAGTACCGTAGGTAAAGGAAGTTGCTTTACAATTGAAATACCTTACATTAAAAAGCAGCCGTCGCCATAACTGAGAAAACGAAAACCGTTTTTCATTGCGTAGTTGTAGATTTTTTTCCAGTCGTCTCCTACGATTGCGGCTATCAGTAATAAAAGGGTTGATTGCGGTTGGTGAAAATTGGTAATGATTCCGTCGGCTATACGTAGCCGATAGCCAGGTGCAATCAGAATGCTCGTGCGTATAGTAAGTTCCTGGAATTTGTTTGTTTTCATCCAGTTTAACAATGAGCTTAATGCTTCACCGGCAGGGATATCCTGTCGTTCTGCATCGTATGGATACCATTGCTGAACTTCAAGCTGGTCAGCCTTAACGCCCGGATCGATAATAGTTTTCACTCCCATCCAGTACAGACTTTCTATTGTTCGTAAGGAGGTTGTACCGACGGATATAATGCGGTTTGGCAGCCGTTGGAGAAGCTCTTCCAGACGTTGCTGGGGAATTACCATATATTCTGCATGCATTTCATGCTCTTCCATCTTCTCCGCTTTTACGGGCTTGAAAGTGCCCGCACCAACATGGAGAGTAAGAAAAAGGCTGTCAATTTTCTTTTCCTGAAGTTTTTGGAGCAGTGATGGGGTGAAGTGCAATCCAGCTGTCGGAGCTGCTACAGAACCTTCCGGCTCAGCGTATACAGTCTGATACCGCTCTAGATCTTCTTTCTCCGCCCTGCGCTGAAGGTAGGGCGGCAAAGGAATTTCACCGGCAATTTGAAGTATTTCAGAAAAACTCAGCCGTTCATCGTCCCATTTCATTTCTATTGTAAATGCGTCAGGTAAACGGGTAAGCATAACCGCTGTAAGGGTGATTTGCCTACCGTTTTTATCAGTGAGAAATTTTATCAGCTCTGTACCCTGTTTCCATTTTGATGCACCGCCAACCAGGCATTGCCACTCAACCCGCCCGCGACTAGCCATGGCGGTTGTAATATCCGGATAAATTCCTCCCGGCTGTAAGCAGAAAATTTCGACTTTACCTCCCGTCGGTTTTTCAAAGATGATTCTGGCCTGAACTACACGGGTGTTGTTAAACACAAGTGTGGCACCTTCCGGCAGCCATTCGTGCAGATCTGAATATCGGCTTTCCGTTATTTCCCTGTCCTTAAATATCAGTAATCTGGACTGATCTCTTTCTTTTAGTGGGTATCTGGCAATCCGCTCCTGGGGGAGGTTGTAAGTGAAGTCGGTTATTGATAATTCTTTGGGATGTTTCATCAGGGATTCAAAAGTAAAAAGTAAAATTTTCCTTGCTTTTTTTAGTGAGTCAGCCCAAAACTAAGGTTTCGGGCTCGAAATGGCGAGAATCTTGGTTCAATACACCTTAAAAACGGCAATTTGCGCCCAATTCACAGGATTTCCACGGGAAATTCACCGGATTTCCACCATGTTTCCACATTGTTTTTTCCTCGGGTTATTCGACTTCGAGACTAAACCCGCTAGGGATAAGGGTTTTAATCGGAACAAAGCAGTTTTATCCTGTGGAAAACTTTAATTTCTCAGAAAAGTTGAGAAAAGTGGGAAAAAGTGTTATTTTGTGGTAATTATAAACCAATTCATCAAAATCTGCATAAATGACCGCACTCCTGGGAGAATATGAAGCTACGCTCGATGCAAAGGGGCGTTTTCTTCTTCCGGCAGGCTTGAAAAAGCAACTGCCCGAGGAGGAGGGCGGGTCAAGCTTTGTTCTCAACCGCGGATTCGAAAAGTGCCTGGTTCTCTGGCCTAAGATGAAATGGGAATTAATAATTGAGAAACTGAGCAAGTTGAATGATTTTGACCCGAAGGTACGTCAATTCAAGTTGCAATTTCTGGGTGGAGCTACTGAAGTGACGCTGGATTCTGCAGGGAGAATGCTGCTGCCGCCCTCGCTCAAAGATTATGCTAACCTCTCCAAGGATATAGTACTGGCTTGTGATATTGATAAAGTGAAAATCTGGGATGCGGCCCGGTACAAACAGTTCTTTGAAAATATTTCTCCTGAAGACTTTAGTCAATTGGCCAGCGAAGTGATGGGTGGAGGGAATATTGAACTTTAAAACGGAACTATGAATGATTCAGTTTCTCATGAAGCTCATTCTCCAGAACAGGGTGGTTATCATGTTCCCGTCCTCCTGAATGAAACTCTCGAAGGATTGAATATTCAGCCCGATGGCGTGTATGTAGATTGTACCTTCGGAGGTGGTGGTCACTCCCGGGGTATTCTCAGCCGTCTGAGTGCAAACGGCAAACTGATAGCCTTCGATCAGGATGATGATGCGAAGAGAAATTTGCCGGATGATCCGAGAGTAATCTTTATTCCCCACAACTTCGTTCATCTCCAACGTTTTTTGCGGCTCTATAAAATCAGTGAAGTAGATGGTATTCTGGCTGATCTGGGTGTCTCCAGTCATCAGTTTGATGCGGCCGAAAGAGGTTTTTCTATTCGGTTCGATGCACCGCTGGATATGCGGATGGATCAACGGGAATCTATAACCGCGGCTGACGTGCTGGAAACTTACTCTGAAGAAAAACTGCACAAGATGTTTGAGATGTACGGCGAAGTGACCAATGCACGCACCCTTGCAAGAAAAATTGTTCAGGTGCGCCGGCTGACTCCACTTAAAACCATCTTTCAGTTCAGGAATGCAATTCAGGATATTGTGAAAGGCAATCCGAATAAATATTTCGCGCAGGTTTTTCAGGCATTGCGTATAGAGGTCAATAAGGAGCTGGACGCGCTTAAAGAAATGCTTGTGCAGATTCCGGGTGTATTAAAATCCGGCGGTCGCGTAGCCATCATCACCTTCCATTCGCTGGAAGACAGAATTGTGAAGCAGTTTTTTAAAAACGGAAGTTTTGAGGATCAGGATCTGAATCCTTTTGTGCAGAAAGAAAAAAAAGCAAAACTGTTCCGCCCGGTTTATAAGAAACCGGTAACTGCATCCCCTGAAGAACTGAAATCGAATCCAAGATCAAGGAGTGCCAAACTGAGGGTAGTAGAAAAAATTTGAGAGCCAAAAATTTGCGTGTATGTCGATCGAGCCAAAAGAGTGGAGACGCTGGTTTAACTACCAGTGGTTGACAAAACATTTTACTTTTTTTCTGTTCCTGGCACTGATGGCCGTACTCTATATCGCCAACGGTCACTATGCGGACAAAACGATTCGTAACATCAACAGAACCGCCAGAGAGCTGAAAGAGTTGCAATACGAATACAAAACGGTGAAGAGTGAGCTGATGTTCCGGAGTAAACAAAGTGAATTGGTAAAAGAGGTTGAGTCAATCGGACTTAAAACATTGTTACAGCCTCCTGTAAAACTGGATGCTGACAGTATTCTGAAAAGAAATTTATAATCGGGTATAAATCAGGCAGTGTAAAATATCAGATCTGAAGTGAATGTAAAGCGCGACATATTATGGAGAGTTTACCTGTGCTTCCTGGTAATGATCATCTTTAGTGTGCTGGTCTTAGGAAAAGCGTTCTATCTGCAGCACATCGAAGGCGATTATTGGAGAAGTCTGGGTGATAGCCTGCATCAGCGTTTTGAAGAGCTAAGTGCGGAGCGGGGAACCATCTACAGTGCCGACGGAAGTATGCTGAGTACATCGGTTCCGGAATTTGATATCTATATCGACTTTGCCGCAGACGGACTGAGAGAAAAGGGAGGAAAAAGATTTACAGAAAATCTGGATTCGCTCGCTTATTGTCTGTCCGCTCTTTTTAAAGATCAGAATAAAGCGGCTTACAAGCGGCAGCTGGAGCTGGGTTACAGAAAAAAGAGCAGATATTATCCGCTGAAGAAAAAGGTTTCTTTTTCCGACTACCAACAGCTGAGAGCCTTTCCTTTGGTAAGACAGGGAAGAAACAAAAGTGGATTTATAGTTGAAGTGAGGACGAAAAGGCTTACTCCGTTTGGATTACTGGCCAACAGAACAATCGGATTAGCAAGAGAAAACGCACAGAATGTAGGATTAGAAAGAACTTATGATAGCGTGCTGAGAGGTACAACCGGTAGAAGACTGGTGCGGCAGGTGGCAGGAGGGGCATTCATACCCGTGGAAGGAACCGAAATTGAGCCGGAAAAAGGAAAGGATATCATCACTACCATTGATGTGAATATCCAGGACATTACGGAAACAGCACTGCATAAAATGCTCATTGAAAACGAGGCAACTCACGGTACCTGTATCGTCATGGAAGTAAAAACAGGGAAGATTAAAGCAATCGCTAACCTCGCCCGCCAGCCTGATGGCTCTTACTGGGAGAGTTTTAACTACGCGATTACTGCTTCTGAACCTGGTTCAACTTTCAAACTTGCCACTTTGCTTGCTTTGCTGGAAGATAAATTCGTAACGCTTGATCATCACGTAAATCTTGAAGGGGGCGCCTGGAAAATCGGAAACAGAACTGTGTTCGACAGCGAAAGGCATAACCTGACAGAAGTGACACTTAAAAAGGCGTTCGAACAAAGTTCCAACGTAGGTATGGCAAAACTGGCATCAACATACTATGGTAGTAAACCCGAAGATTTTGTAAAACACCTTCGTCGTTTACACCTCGATCAGGTAAGCGGAATCGACCTGCTCGGAGAATCAAATCCGATAATTAAAACTCCGGCAAACAAAAGCTGGAGTGCAACCACACTGCCGTGGATGAGTTTCGGATATGAAGTGATGATCAGTCCGTTGCAAACGCTCATGATATATAATGCGGTCGCTAACAACGGACGAATGATGAAGCCTTATCTGGTAAGTGAAATAGTGAAAGACGGTATTACCATAAGTAAAAAAGAACCCGTAGTACTGGAAGAAAAAGTTTGCAGCCCGGAAACTTTAAAGCAGTTAAAGGAAGCACTGGAAGGAGTTATGATAAACGGAACAGGAAAAAGTATCAGCTCACCTGAGTTCACGATGGCCGGGAAGACCGGTACAGCTCTGGTGGCAAATGGCAGGAAGGGATATAGCGAAAGAATCTATCAATCATCCTTTGCGGGGTATTTTCCCGCCGACGATCCGGTTTATTCCTGCATCGTGGTGATTAAGAACAAACCTTTTGCAAAAAAGTTTTACGGTGCTTCGGTTGCTGGTCCGGTGTTTAAAGAAATAGCTGGAAAACTTTACGCACTTCAGGTTGAAGATCTGAATGCGGTTAAGACAAAACTTAAAAAAGATAGCAGCAGTTTCAGTTACGCCGGACACGTTGAAGATATTAACCGAGTGTTCACCACACTAGGTGCAAAAGTGAAAGTCAACAACAGTGATAGCGATTGGTCAGTGGTTAGTAACAAGGATGATAAAATAGTTTTAACAGGGAAGGAGGTTGGGAAAAATATAATACCCGACGTTAAAGGAATGGGGCTGAAAGATGCCATTTATCTGTTGGAGAATCTTGGAATAAGAGTAATAACAAGGGGAGCCGGGAAAGTGAAATCACAATCTATTGACCCCGGTACTCCTTTGAGCAAAGGACAAACAATTTATCTGGAATTAATGTAATGGCTGTACTTCAGGACATACTATACAAGGTTAATATACTGGCAGTATCAGGTGATATGCGCGTGAATGTATCATCCTTGTGTATCGATTCAAGACAGGTTAAAGAGGGAGCATTGTTCTTTGCAATAAAGGGAGTTCAGGTTGACGGTCATCAGTTTATTGAAAATGCTATTAATCAGGGTGCAGTTGCTGTAGTGTGTAGCACATTGCCTTTGATATTGAAAGATGGGGTAACCTATGTTCAGGTAGCTGATTCGGCGGAAGCTGCAGGGTTGGTTGCACATCAGTTCTTTGGAAACGTTACTGAAAAAATCAAGCTGGTTGGAGTTACCGGGACCAACGGGAAAACAACTGTGGCAACTTTGCTCTATCAGTTATTCACTGATCTGGGATATCAATGCGGGTTAGTTTCAACCGTTCGAAATATAATCGGACAAAAAGAAATTTCTGCGACCCATACAACACCCGATCCTGTCAGTTTGAATGCATTGCTGAAACAAATGGCTGATGAAGGCTGTAGTCATGTTTTTATGGAATGCAGTTCTCATGCTATTCATCAGCATCGGATTGCGGGATTGAATTTTACCGGAGCGCTGTTTACGAATATAACTCATGATCATCTCGATTACCATAAAAGTTTTGATGAGTATCTGAAAGTAAAGAAATCGTTCTTTGATAACCTGCCTTCATCTGCATTTGCTATTTCAAATCTGGATGATAAACGCGGTGCAATAATGCTGCAGAATACAAAAGCCCGCAAACTTTTTTACAGCCTCAAAACAATGGCTGATTTTAAAGGGTTGATCATGGACAATGATCTTGCAGGTCTGATGATGCAGATAAACGGACAGGAAGTGCATTTCAGATTGATCGGCGAATTCAATGCCTACAATCTACTGGCCGTATTCGGAGCAGCAACGGAGCTCGGTGTGAATAAAGATGAAGCACTGGCGCATCTCAGTACCCTGCGCGGAGCAGAAGGGCGGTTCGACTATATCGTATCTCCCGTTGATAAAATAATCGGTATTGTGGATTATGCCCACACACCAGACGCATTGATAAATGTATTAAAGACATTAGGTGAGTTGAGGAAGAAAGGAGAGCAGATTATAACGGTAGCAGGATGCGGAGGTGACAGAGACCGGACAAAGAGACCTCTGATGGCTAAGGCAGCCTGTGACCTGAGCGACAGGGTCATCCTGACCTCTGATAATCCCAGATCAGAAGATCCTGAGGCTATATTGAAAGAAATGGAAGCTGGTCTGAACACCGCGGGTAAGCGAAAGTCGATTTCGATTGTCGATAGAAAAGAAGCGATCAAAGCGGCAATAACTATTGCAGGAAAAGGAGATATAATACTTGTAGCCGGAAAGGGCCACGAGAAATATCAGGAAATAAAAGGAGTAAAACATGACTTCGACGATAAGCAGGTGTTGAAGGCGATGTTTGAACTGCTTGGTAAGTAAATATGAAAGTGACACTATAAATATGTTGTATCATTTTTTTACCTGGTTGAAGCAGGAGTTTAATGTAGCGGGAGCAGGAATGTTCCAGTATATCACCTTCCGGGTAGTGGCAGCTGTGTTGCTTTCATTGGTTATTACCACGGTTTTCGGAAAGAAACTGATTAATCTGCTGAAGAAAAAGCAGGTAGGCGAAACTGTCAGGGATCTTGGTCTGGCAGGCGAGCAGCAGAAGAAAGGTACACCTACCATGGGTGGTATCATAATCATTCTCGCAGTGCTGATACCAACCATTCTCCTTGCAGATCTGAGTACGAACTATATTCTGCTGATGTTATTCGCTACAGCGTGGCTTGGTGTGATAGGATTTATTGACGATTATCTCAAACTAAGAGCAAAGAAAATTGCCCAGCAACAGGGCGTAGCCTACAAGAAAGGAGATAAAGACGGACTGACCGGATGGTTTAAGGTATTAGGGCAGGTAGTTCTAGGTATTGTGGTAGGAGCAACACTGTTGCTTAGTGAAAATGCCAAAGTATACAGGGAGTTTATCGGAGAGAATGTTCCTGCCGATGCCAATGTGAAGGTAGTACCGTTCGATGGAAAAGAAAAAGTATTTGTTGAAGCAAACGGACAGGTGACAACGATACCTTTTGTGAAAAACCATGAATTTAATTATTCGAAGCTATTACCGGAATCGATTCGGGATTTCACATGGGTGCTTTATATCGGAATCGTGATTTTTATCGTAATAGCTGTTTCGAACGGAGCCAATATTACAGATGGGTTGGATGGACTGGCAACGGGTACTAGTGCGATAATCGGGGTATGTCTGGGTATTTTCGCTTATGCCAGTGGTAATATCAGGATGGCGGAGTATCTGAATATACTCTACATTCCGAATTTGGGTGAACTGACCATATTTATCGGAGCTTTCATCGGTGCTACGGTTGGGTTTCTTTGGTACAACTCTTATCCGGCACAGGTATTTATGGGAGACACCGGGAGTCTGACCTTAGGAGGGATTATTGCCGCGTTAGCCATTATTGTAAGAAAAGAATTACTGATACCTATTTTCTGTGGTGTTTTTCTGGTGGAGAATCTGAGTGTTGTGTTACAGGTTGCGTACTTCAAATACACTAAAAAGAAGTATGGTGAAGGAAGGAGAATATTTTTGATGAGTCCCCTTCACCATCATTATCAGAAACTGGGATATCATGAAAGTAAAATAGCCGTAAGATTTTGGATAGTAACCATATTATGTGTGCTGCTTTCAATAGCTACACTAAAAATGAGATGATGATATTAGTATGAAAAACCGCGAAATCCAAATGTTCTGATTGAGAAACCTGGAAAGTTAGTGAAAAGAGGAGCTTATTACCCTTAGGCCCATGCTTTTGAAGAACCACCAATATCCGTCTTAAACCGTAACACTACATTGTATGAGTGAACGAGTAGTTATTCTTGGTGCAGGCGAAAGCGGAGTTGGAGCAGCGATACTTGCCCGTAAAAACGGGTATGATGTATTCGTGTCTGACAGTGGCAGCATTAAGGAAGTGTACAAGAAGGAATTGCGCGATCATCAGATTGAATTTGAAGAAGCAAAACATTCCAGAGAGAAGATCCTGAATGCAGCACTGATTATGAAAAGTCCGGGAATTCCTGAAACCAATGAACTGGTAAAGGAAATACGCCGGCAGGGTATTCCTGTCATCAGTGAGATTGAACTGGCTTACCGGTTTAAGGGTGACAGCAGGATTATTGCGGTAACGGGTAGCAATGGAAAAACCACCACTACCGCACTAATCTATCATATCTGTAAAGAAGCGGGACTTGATTGTGCGCTGGTAGGTAACATCGGAAAATCTATTGCTAAACAGGTGGCGGAAGATCCCAAACAGATTTACGTTACTGAAGTCAGTAGTTTTCAATTAGACGATATTGTTACATTCAGGCCGGATATAGCTGTGTTGGTGAATATAACAGAAGATCATCTCGACAGATACGATTATCATTTCGAAAATTATATAAACAGCAAATTTAAGATTGCTGAAAATCAGACGAAGGACGATTATTTTATCTATAGCCTGGATGATGAAGTAACAATGACTTATTTGAACAGGTATTCCATACAATCAAACCTATTCCCATTTACCATGAAGAATGAGTTAAAAAAAGGTGCATTTATAAGAAACGGTCAGATGACAATTTCTGCAAGCGATGAAAAACTGGAGATGAGCATTTTTGATTTTGCACTGAAAGGAAAACATAATCAATATAATACGATGGCAGCAGGATTGGCAACATCATTAATGGGTATAAGAAATGAAAAGATAAGAGGTGCAGTGGAAACCTTTGAAAACCTTGCACATCGTATGGAATATGTAGCCACGGTCAGAGGAGTTGATTTTTATAACGATAGTAAATCAACTAATGTTAATTCGGCCTGGTATGCACTGGAGAGCCAGACCCGCCCGACCATTCTGATTCTGGGAGGAATTGATAAGGGAAATGACTATTCCATATTGAGGGATCTGGTCAGAGAAAAGGTCAAAGCAATTGTTTGTATGGGATTGGATAATACAAAAATCCATGAAGCTTTTGCTAATGATGTTCAGCTGATTGTGAATACCAGTAGTGCAAAAGAAGCAGTTCAGGCGGCATTTCACTTTGCCGACAAAGGGGATGTGGTTTTACTCTCGCCAGCCTGTGCAAGCTTTGATTTGTTTAAAAACTATGAAGACAGAGGAAATCAGTTCAAGGAAGCGGTGAGAGAGTTGTAATGAATTCAGTTTAAAATTTACATAACGATCTGTGCTTAGGCAATGGTCGAAAAGAAAATGGATAAACTTTTAAATAAGACAAGAGGAGACAGAGTAATCTGGACGATAGTGGCATTGCTGGCAATGATGTCGCTGCTGGTGGTGTACAGCGCAACCGGCTCTCTGGCTTATAAAGTTTACAGGGGTAACACGGAAATTTATCTTTTCAAACAGTTTGCCTTTATTATGATCGGCATGGCCGTCATTTATTTCGCTCACCGGGTAAACTATACCGTGTATTCGAAAGTAGCCCGTATACTGTTTCTTCTGTCTATTCCATTACTGATTTACACGCTGTTTTTCGGAGCTACCTATAACGCCGGAAGTCGTTGGATTAAATTGCCCGTCATCAATATGACCATGCAAACCTCCGATCTTGCTAAGCTCGCTTTATTTATGTATCTCTCACTCCAGTTAAGCAGAAGGCAGGATAGAATAAAAGATTTTAAACAAGGATTCCTCCCTGTAATGATTCCGGTGGTTATAATATGCATGCTGATAGCACCGGCGAACCTTTCAACAGCACTGCTGGTAGGTGCAACCAGTCTGACGCTGATGTTTATCGGTCGTGTGAGTATGAAACACATCGGAATGGTAATCGGTATTGCACTTATACCTGTGATAGTGCTGGTAACCACAGCCATCGTAAGTCATAAATCAGACGTTGGCAGTGCTGATGTCTCCGCTACTGTACAACAGGAGAAAAGTAAATTGACTATGCGGGTGAGCACCTGGGTAAGCAGGATTCAGCATTTTATTTTTCCGGATAAACTTGACGTTACCGATAATAATTATCAGGTTAATCAGGCGAAGATTGCAATAGCTAAAGGTGGATGGCTCGGATCCGGACCTGGTAACAGTACTCAGAGAAACTTTCTTCCGCATCCTTATTCTGATTTTATTTATGCAATAATTATAGAGGAATATGGATTGGTGGGAGGAGCCTTTGTTCTTTTCATATATCTGATTTTCCTTTTCAGAAGTATCAGGTTATTCAGAAAATGTCCGTACGCATTTGGCGCCTTTCTGGCCCTTGGGTTGAGTTTTACATTGGTGATTCAGGCAATGGCTAATATGGCTGTGAATGTGAATCTGTTCCCGGTAACAGGGGTTACCCTGCCTCTGGTG
>DATCKB010000244.1:0-4539 GCA_036562505.1 Parasegetibacter sp.
GGTCAAAACTATCCTCTTCAATAAAATCAAAATTGTAAACATTCTTCTTCCAGAGCGCATAGGCATTCCCCGACTTTTTATCATAAGATGCATATTCCCAGACGTTCAGATAATCTTCAGCATCGAGGTTACTGATTACAGAAGGCTTAGTCGGAAAATTGATTCTGAAACCCCCTTGCGGAGGTTCGTAATTTTGTCCGCTTTCCGACATCGCAGGAGCCAGCTGGATAGAATTAAAAAAGGTTTCAGCTTCTTCTCCCTGCACATAATCGTCTATCCCGCTCATCTTGAAAACAAGAATATCAAATGGAAGAACGAAAATATGATAACGCTGGATATCCCCTCTCCTGGTTCTGTTGGTGATATCAAACCCCGGATAGCCGTTCCGTGAAATTGAAGTCCGCTTTATTATTCTTCCCGGAATATTTTCATATAGCAGGCTGTCGATTTTCTTCACCACAGTGGCTTCAGTATGACCAAACACCGGAGCGTTTGTCCGCACGCGGTTAACCATGTAGTATGAGCCATTGCTCATATCAGCGAATTGAAATCCCTGATTTACCATATTTTCCTCTTTCCTGTAAAGAGGTCCGGGAACCATTACAGAGAATAGTCCGTCATCCGCGGTGTACGACTGAAAGTCAACCTTTACCCGCATTTTGTCAATCCTTTCCTTTTCCTCTGCGTCGCGGTCCTGCATCACAATCGGCCGGAGTTGATAACCTTTTCTCCGAAGCAGTTCAATCACACCTCTTTCGCCGGGGAGGTGGGCAGCACCTACCCCTACAAACAGGGAATGTTTGCGAAGGATAGTATCTATTGAATTGGCCTGAATCTCATTTCTCAGATAAAGAAATTTTTCCATGAAGGCTTCCGAACTCTGCAGTATTCTTTCCAGTGAGTCCAGTAAATCCAGATCACCTTTTCTGTATGCTTCCTGCGCCTTTTTCTCAATTTCGTATGGGGCTTCCATGTAAGACGAAGCAGTTTTCTTCTTTTTCTCCTGCGCCATATCCTGGTAAGCTTCGATAATCAGTTTTTCCGTTTCGTAATAATTCTCGACACCTGTTGTCAGCTTACCCAGCTTTTTACCGGTCTGATAAATATAAAGATCGAGATAGGTGTCTTCTTCAAAATCTGCCTGATCCTGATAACTCCGGTAAAGCAGACTATTGATTACATAAGGTACATCGGAAAGTGCCTCCTGAATCCGTTCTTCGTAGCTCCTAAGCTGGAACGATTTCTCATTCAGATATTGCCGGGGCAACTGTTGGGAAAAATAACGCAGGTTAGTTTCCATTTTCTGCATTCTCACCATCTCGGTCTGCCAGACTGCCGGATCGAGTTCCAGCGCTACCATTTCACTGTTTCGGATACAGTTGTAAAACGAATCACTCAGGTGAAATACCATTTTACTGCTTACGTGCATAGTCCCAAACAGGTACGAGGCTTCTTTCAGGCCGTTACCGGTAATTTCCCATAACAGGCTTGGATATTTTTTGGGTCTGGTATCCTGTGCGGTCAGGGTTGCGGTGGCAGCCAGAAAGACTAACAGAATAGGGAGGTGCTTGGGATTCATTATAAAGATTTGCGTTATATCAAATGTACGGAAACGAGGCCTTATTTTCTACCCTCTGTAACCCAGGAAGATTTGGATTTGTTGTCTTGTTTTTGTATCTTTGCGGGCTTATTTCATGCCGTAACATGAACATCCTGGTTCCGTAAGATCAGGATGGAACACGCCCACCGCTTCTTCTGTCCTGTTCAGTAACGGTCACCGATGTTTGTTTACTGTAATGCAATATCTTAATTAAAACAAAGCGAAGGAACAGATGAAGTTATCACAGTTTAAGTTCGATTTACCTCTTAACTTAATAGCTCAGAACCCCACCAAGAAGAGAGAAGACAGTAGATTAATGGTTGTTCACCGCGACACAGGTCAGATCGAAAACCGCTATTTCAGAGATATTCTGGAATATTTCGGTGACAAAGACTGTATGATCGTGAATAATACCAAGGTATTTCCGGCGAGAATGTATGGCCGCAAGGAAAAGACAGGTGCGAAAATCGAAGTATTCCTTCTGAGAGAATTAAATAAAACCAATCGTTTGTGGGATGTTATAGTTGATCCGGCCCGTAAGATCCGGGTAGGTAACAAACTGTATTTCGGTGAAAATGATGAACTGGTAGCCGAAGTAATCGACAACACTACTTCCCGCGGACGTACCATTCGGTTTTTGTGGGAAGGTACTGATGAAGAGTTCCGGAAAATGCTGGAGTTTCTGGGTGAAACCCCTCTTCCAAAATATATCAAGCGCAAGCCGGATGAGGAAGATAAAGAACGTTACCAGACAGTTTACGCTAAGCACGAAGGTGCAGTTGCCGCTCCTACTGCCGGTATGCACTTCTCTAAAGAACTGATAAAAAGACTGGAAATTCAGGGCATCCGGTTTGCTGAAATCACACTGCATACCGGACTCGGAACATTCCGTCCGATAGAAGTGGAAGATCTCAGCAAGCATAAAATGGATGCTGAATATTATAAAATAGATGAGCACGCCTGTGAAGTAGTGAATAAAGCTAAATTAGGTGGTCATCGTATCTGCTCTGTAGGCACTACAACAATGAGAGCAATTGAATCCTCTTTCACAGCACAGAAACTGTTGAAGCCGTCTGAAGGGTGGACCAATACTTTTATTCATCCTCCTTATGAGTTTTCAATTGCAGATTCACTGATCACCAATTTCCATCTGCCTAAAACAAGTCTGCTTATTATGACCTGCGCTTTTGCGGGATATAATCTGGCTATGGAAGCTTACAAGAAGGCAATTAAAGATAAATACCGTTTCTTCAGCTACGGTGACGCCATGTTGATTTTATAACCCGGCGCTGATTTGGAATCGGGCCGCCCGGGCTGCTTGTTTATCAGTCGGGTGGATTATGGAACTTTTGCTGATTATTTACCAATCTATACAAAGAAGCCCCTCAAACGAGGGGCTTTCCTATTGTTGATTTCTGTTCATTAATCTTTCAGCTGAATTCACTGCCTCCTGAGATACTCTACTGCAAGTTCATAACCTTTTAGTCCGAGTCCGAATATACTTCCGACAGCCTTACCAGAAACATGCGACAATTTCCGGAAGTCTTCACGGGCATGCACATTTGAAATATGTACTTCTACAACCGGCGCTTTAATGGCTGCAATTGCGTCGCCTATGGCGACCGAAGTGTGAGTATATCCCGCAGGGTTTAAAATAATGCCGTCAACGGTGAAACCGACGCGCTGGAGTTCGTTGATCAGCTCACCTTCTACGTTACTCTGAAAATACTGAAACTGAATATCCGGATACTTCTGCTGAAGCTCCTTCAGGAATTCCTCAAAAGACATATTGCCATAGATATCTGTTTCTCTTTTCCCGAGAAGATTCAGATTCGGCCCGTTTATAATGGCAATTTTCATCAGAATAGTTATTAATATCTTAATTGAGCGATCCTGTTCAGATTATGCCACACCGGTATTTGCATCCGATTTTTTCATCAGTTTCATAAACTCATCAAACAAATAACGGCTGTCGTGCGGACCCGGAGTAGCTTCGGGGTGATACTGTACGGAGAAAGCCGGCTTGTTCTTCATACGAATGCCTTCGATAGAATGATCATTCAGGTTCACGTGAGTCACTTCGATATGAGAAGCCTTTTTCACTGCTTCCGGATCAACACCGAAACCATGGTTCTGAGTACTGATTTCACAGAGTCCGGTTATCAGATTCTTTACCGGGTGATTTAATCCCCTGTGTCCGTGATGCATTTTAAAGGTTGGTATTCCGTTAGCCAGCGCAAGTAGCTGGTGCCCCAAACAAATGCCAAATACAGGCATATTTTCTTCAAGAATTGCTTTTACAGAGTCGATTGCGTAGTCCATTGAAGCGGGGTCACCGGGTCCATTGGAGATAAAATAGCCATCAGGATTGAAGGCTTTCACTTCAGCAAGCGGAGTTTTAGCCGGGAAAACCTTAACAAAGGCTCCTCTTTCCACAAGGCAGTTTAAAATGTTTCTTTTAACGCCATAATCCATCACCGCAACCCGATAAGAACTGGTAGGATCACCCAGTTCATAAGCTTCTTTGGTGGAAACTTTGGAAGCAAGCTCCAGTCCATCCATTGAAGGAACCTCAGCGAGCATTTCCTTAAGTTTATTTACGTCAAGGATTTCGGAGGAGATGATGCAATTCATTGCCCCTTTGGTTCTGATATGAGACACCAGAAAACGGGTATCTACATCTTCAATTCCTACGATATTATTTTGCACGAGATATTCCTGAAGAGAGCCGTTGGCCATTTTCCTGGAATATTGATCTTCGAGGTTTCTGGCGATTAATCCTCTGATTTTTACATCATCAGATTCAACTTCTTTCTCGCTGACACCGTAGTTACCGATATGAACAGTGTTCATGATGAGCACCTGACCGTAATAACTGGGATCGGTAAATACTTCCTGATAACCCGTCATTCCCGTGTTGAAGCAGATTTCGCCGGTAG
>DATCKB010000257.1:0-1964 GCA_036562505.1 Parasegetibacter sp.
GTGCAGTGTCATGTATTCAGGAATTTTTTCGGGACCCGATTTTCTGACATAATCATACACAAAGAAATGAACCAATTGTTCCAGGGTATAAGGGTGTTTAAAACGGGAAGTAATGAGCGATATCTGCTCTCTGACTTCTTCAAGATTGTCATCTAATTTCCAGGCTATCATTCCCAGGGCAAGCTTCAGCATGTCATTATACTCTTTCAGATAAGCCAGGGATTCATTTTCTACGATCAGTGAATCGTAGATAAATTTCCAGTAGGCTTCATTCATCACTATCTCTTTACCCTGTGTTGCATTACGGTGATTTATGGGATATCGGGGATAGTCGCCGTACAGGCGGATGCTCATTCTCTCCGCTTCACACTTCAGAAAATATTCATCAAAGTCGTGAGAAAATATAAATTTCCTGTTTGCATCTGCCATTCTCCGGAGGTATCCCATGTACACCGCAGGTTCCATTTTATCAAGATCCGGGTTGATCTGATAGTTCTTAAAGGCTAAATCTTTTGTATTACATAATCTGGCCCGGTCAGCTCCCTTCCCGTAGAAATAAACTCCTTCAGTCATGTAGGTATTACTGAGCGAAATAGTCAGATCATCTCCCGGCATTAAAAAGAAAGTGACGGTTGAAAAACTATTTACCAGCTGACCGTAGGTTCCCTTAACGGGAACACTAACGGCAACTGATACTTTGTTTTCCTTCTCAAAATCTACCGGAAACTGACCGGGGCCAATTACCAGTTTCAACGTTGAATCCGGAGTATAAGATCTGTTTTTATTAATAACAACACTCACTGAAGCCAGGTTCTCTCCACCACCAGCGATAACCGATTTTTGTGAAAAGGTAGCCCATACCAGCAGCCAAATGGCTGCGGTTCTGAATAAAATTCGCATGTTTCTCTTTTACCTTATCTTATAATGAGTTACCGAAATTGTAGGCTTTATAGATGATGTCTACAATATTTCCCAAACCGGTTAACCGATAAACCTCTTCAGAAGTTCCTCCGGTGAGCACCGGTGTTGGTACGTTGTAGATAACAAAATCTCCGTTAGCCAAACCAACTGCAAGATGCTCTTCACGGTTTCTTGGGTTACCTGCAGAACGGTTGATGGTAATCTTCTTGATTTCTACACCATTAAAATCATGATAAAGTCCGATTGCTTTAGTAGCAAGATTGCAGTAATACAATTTATCGTTAGCAGGTCCGCCGGTAAAGATGATGAAGTTTCTCATTCTTAGAATTTCATACAGCGACTTATCGGTAACGTATGATTTGATAGGCAATTCTTCCTCTGCCAACGGCAAACAAGTTACATTATATGTCCATGGAGAGTGGTTTGCCTGGAAGCGCTGATAGCGATAGTCGCCCGATGCAGTCTTAAGAATGCTTCTTACTTCTTTCGGATAAGCAGTGGTCATATTCGAGTGAACAGGGACCGTTGTTCCGTAATTATGAACCGGAGTAAATCCGATCGGGAAACTGGCGCCTGAAACTGCGGGAGAAATCAGTTGATACATATCTCCTTCATATGCACTGTTCACGGTAGCAAAGTAGCCTTTTCTGTTTTCATCAAAGAACAATATAGTACCCTGCTGAAAATCAGAACCTACAAAATTCTTAATCTTCCAGCCACCTTCCACTGTTACCGGGAATGTATTATATCTTCTGTGGTGGCTCATATAAAGTGGTGTCTGATCGTTAGGGTTAGCCGAAGTTTTACTGAATACACGACCCGATTCATCCAGCACAAAATCACTGATTCCAAAATAAAATGCGTCTTTAGGAACAAAACCTTCGGGATATTCTCCTCCAAGAAATTCTTCCTTCATGGTGATTACTTTTGAAAGTGTTTTACCCGAAAGCTCAACAGAACCTTGTCCGCCCTTCTGAATAACCAGTACTTCCGATTCACCAGTCATGAACGCGTAGTGTTCTATCATTTTAACAGGCTGAGAG
>DATCKB010000262.1:0-6245 GCA_036562505.1 Parasegetibacter sp.
AACCAGAAGTAAATATTCATCACAAGGCGTTCAACAAATGGCAAATCGTTGTCGTGCGACAAATATTTTTCCATCACCAAAAACTGAAAATCTCCTACAATATTATTTTTTTCAAGTGATTCATACCGGCTGGTAATATTCACTTCCTTGTTCTTTACCAGATCTTCCACTACTTTCCTGAACATCAGGTTAATTCTCGGTTCCACCCGGAATCCGAGCCTGAATTCAACACGGATAATATCGTTTGGTATAATATGTTCTACTACATATTCACAGGTATAGGGATCATCCAATGTGTCTACGTGAACAAACCAGTAAATATCCGCCCGTTTTGGTTTTTTGCTGAGAATCGAATGAATGATTTTGTGCTCAATTTCTTTAGGATTATTAGCGCTGGTCATGTAAACCAGATGTGTAGCATACTTGGGAACGCTGCGGTCGTTACTGAGCTCCTGAATCATGGAAATATAATTCTCCAGTCGAACAAATTCCACGTACCTGTTTCTGATTTTTCTCGCCCGGAACCAGCTGTACATAACCATGAAGAGGAGACCTCCGGCTAAGAGTGTAACATAGCCGCCATGAGAGAATTTGATAAGATTTGCAATAAGGAAACTTATTTCAATTGTCAGATATACTCCCAGAAAAAGGTAAATCCAGAACGGGGCTACTCTTTTTAACACCAGATAGTTAGCGAATAATATAGAAGTGGCCAGCATACAAAGCGTGATTGAGAGCCCGTAAGCGGCTTCCATATTCGAAGATTTCTGAAAATACAAAACTACTCCGGTGCAGCCCAGAAACAGCAACAGATTGATACCCGGTATATAAAGTTGCCCCTTTGCTTCACTCGGATAATTGATTTTAAGTTTTGGCCACAGGTTTAAGCGCATAGCCTCACTGATAAGGGTAAACGAGCCTGATATCATAGCCTGACTGGCAATAACCGCTGCTGTAGTTGCGATGATGATTCCCGGTACAACAAACCAGCTGGGCATAATTCCATAGAAGGGGTTAAAAGAAGCGGTAGGGAAAATTTCTCCTTCGTAGTGCGACAATATCCAGGCGCCCTGACCGAGATAGTTCAGAACCAGACATACTTTTACGAAGATCCAGGAGATGCGGATATTCTGTCTGCCGCAATGCCCCAGATCAGAGTATAAAGCTTCTGCTCCTGTAGTACAAAGAAATACGGCACCGAGTATCCAGAATCCGTTGGGGTAATTCATTAATAATTGAACGGCATAATGTGGAGAGAAAGCCTTGAATATACCCGGGTCATCGGTGAGATGAGAGGCTCCCAGAATCGCTAGCATAGCGAACCAGATCATCATAACAGGGCCGAAAACTCTTCCTATGGTCGCCGTTCCGAACTGTTGAAGGAAAAACATCAATCCGAGTATGCCAAGAACGATATACACAATGGTCATCTGGCTGATTTCGTGAAACATATCAATCATGCGCAGACCTTCTATAGACGCTGTGACGGTAATCGGAGGGGTTATCATACCATCTGCCATTAAAGCTGCACCGCCCAGCATCGCAGGAATCACCAGCCATTTTTTTCTTCGTCTTACCAGAGCATATAATGCAAATGTTCCTCCTTCACCACGGTTATCGGCTCTGAGAGTGAGAATCACATATTTCAGGGTCGTCTGAAGGGTGAGCGTCCATATGATGCAGGATAAGCCGCCCAGTATGAGTTCCTCTGAAATAATTTTTTCGTTAATGATCGCTTTCAGTACATAAAGTGGGGAGGTGCCTATATCTCCAAAAATGATTCCCAAAGCCACCAGAACACCGGCGGCAGAAAGTTTATTTACATCAACGGATCTGGTCACTGGATAATATTATTCAATAAAGGTATAAGTAAAAAACAAAGTTTGCACAATGTTAATATTTTTTAAAGCTGTTCGCCGGACCTCTAAAAATTCTGTGAAATACCCGCTGAACTACAACGTTTCGGCGGTAATATGCCGTCAATAATGTACATTTATTAAGAAATAAAAAGAAAAAGGGTTAAGCGATGAATAAGTTTTTAAGATCAATAGCTGCGGCCGTTTTACTGGGTGCTTGTATTTCAGGAGCTCAGGCTCAGCGAATAACCTATAGCGAGACGGAAAGAGAGGACAGCAGACGGACCAATTTCGAAATTATCGGAAAGATCGAACAGAATGTGCTGGTATTCAAAAACAACCGCAGTGAAAATGCTATCAGTGTTTATGATAACGATATGAAGCTGGTTTCGCGGGTTAATCAGGATTATATCCCCGACCGCGTGATAAACGTGGATTTTGTATCCTATCCCGGCCATGCTTACATGGTTTACCAGTACCAGCGCAGGAATATCCTCTATTGCATGGGCGTGAAAATAGGGTCTGACGGAAAGAAAATAGGTGAGCCGCAGGAACTGGATACCACCCAGCTGGGCTTTGCCTCAGACAATAAGATATATACAACTCTGGCCAGCGAAGACAAGAAGCGGATTATGGTCATGAAGATTAACAGCAAAAACAACAAGCAGTTTGTCTTCACCACCGTGTTGCTCGACGAGAATCTGAAAGAGTTGAAGCGCGACCGCATTTATATGCCGATGGAATACCGGAATGACTTCTTTACAGATTTCTATCTGGGCAACAACGGGGATATGGTATTCGGTAAGTTTACCCGTACTGGCGGAAATGATAATATCAGCAAGGTATTAATTGTGACAAAATCTCCGGCGACCGACAGTTTTGCTACCAAAGAGCTGAATCTGGATGGCAAGTATCTCGACGAAATAAAAATCAAGATAGACAATCTGAATAATCAGTATTTAATCACCGCATTTTATTATAAACAGCGGAGAGGAAATATCGACGGGCTATATTCCGCGATATTCGACCGTAAATCAGATTCTGTGGTAAAGAGTCATTTTACCGAATTCGCTGACCAACTGAGAATTGATGCACGCGGCGAATCAAACACCAAGATGGCTTTCAATGATTATTTTATCAAGCATATGATTCCGAAGGTCGACGGTGGATTCCTGATTGCGGCAGAAGCTGAATATACTTCATCAAGGGGTAATGCTTTCAACCGCTGGGATTTTCTCGGCTATGGTTCTCCGTGGTTATCACCATCCGACTACTATTACCTGCAACGGTATTACGGTCCGTATGGATGGAACTCATACAGGTATAACAGTTCTGCGGGAACCCGCTATCACGCCGATAATATTCTGGTTCTTTCATTTGATCCGAACGGACAACTGGAATGGAGTAATGTGATTCCGAAGGTGCAATACGATGATGAAAATGATTTTCTGTTATCGTACGGGATGATGGTTACCGGCGGAAAAATTCATTTCCTCTTTAATGAAATGGAAAGAAGGAACAGAATTATGAATGTACACAGTATTTCTCCTGACGGGCAGATTACCCGGTTACCAACCCTGAAAAATCTCGACAAAGGGTACGAATTTATGACCAAATTTGCCAAACAGGTGGGTGCCCGGCAGATGATTATTCCATGTTTTTACAGAAATTACATTTGTTTTGCAAAAGTTGATTTCTAAAAAGAACATGTGATAGGCATTTTTAAGCAGAAGAATCCCGGAAATTTACTTGTACTGCTGGTTTATGCGCTGGCACTGAAATTCTATATGTTTCTTGACCCGGTTATTCCGGAGATAAGAGTAGAAGATGGATTTTTATATAAGATTATTGTGAGGAAACTGCTTGACTGGAGTGGATCTTCTGCAATGATTTTTCCTATTCTCACCTTCATTCTCCTGTTTACTCAGGCCGCACACCTAAACCGCGTGATGAATAATCAGCGATTAATGCCCCGGTCGAATTTTCTTCCGGGAATGTCATACATTCTGATTACCTCATTTTTTACAGAATGGAGTGTGTTTTCAGCCCCGCTTCTGGTGAACAGTCTGCTTCTGTTGGTTTGGTCGATGATGACGGGCCTTTATAACTCAAACCATCCGAAAAGTCTGGTTTTTAATATCGGGTTGCTTGTAGGGTTGAGTTCATTTATCTTCTTTCCGGCTTTAGCCTTCATTTTGCTGGTATTTTTTGCGATGCTGGTAACCCGGCCCTTTCATTTTACAGAATGGCTGATTGCTATTTTCGGAATAGTAACACCATACTATTTCCTTTTTATCGGGCTGTTCTTGTTTGATGGTTGGGATCCAGCCATCTATCTCCCGAATATTTCTTTTTCAATGGTGGAATTTCTGCCTTCACTTTGGTTAATCGCCAGCGTGTCACTTCTGGTTATCCCCTTTTTAATCGGAGGTTACTATGTGCAGGACAATCTCAGCAAGATGTTGATTCAGATAAGAAAAAGCTGGAGTCTCCTGCTTTTTTATGTGTTGGTCTCTACAGTGGTTCCCTTTATTAATACAAGTGAATCTTTCTCTAACTGGATTTTATGCGCGGTACCATTCGCCGCCTTTCATGCATGTGCCTATTTCTATCCCAGGAGGGGCCTGGTACCCCTGATCCTGCATTGGCTCGGTGTGGCACTGGTTGTAACATTGAATTATTTTATCTAGCGGTCAGTGGCTCCTTCATGGACCGGAATCATCCTTTCATACAACCAGAATAAGCTCTCGGAAAATTGCATTTCCGTTCACATAGTTTTAAGGAGTTAAAACGGCGGAATATCCTAACTTTGCACAGTAAAAAAATCAATTTAAAATGAAATTTGGGGTAGTGGTTTTTCCGGGTTCCAACTGCGACAGAGACATGCAGCATGCATTACAGTATGACCTGGGTAAGGAAGTAGTTATGTTATGGCATAAAGATCGCAGTCTCAATGGGTTAACTACCGATGATTGTATAGTTCTTCCCGGTGGATTTTCTTACGGCGACTATCTTCGCTGCGGTGCCATCGCCCGGTTTAGTCCGATGATGGAAACTGTGATTGAGTTTGCCCGTAGCGGCGGGAAGGTACTGGGAGTTTGTAACGGTTTCCAGATTCTCTGCGAAGCTGGATTACTTCCCGGTGTTTTACTCCGGAATGCCAACCAGAAATTTATTTGCAAGAATGTTTTTATAGCCGGTGAAGACGGCCGCCCTCTGAAAATTCCCATTGCCCACGGTGAGGGTAGATATTATGCGGATAAAGCCACTCTTGATATGCTGGAGGCCAATAACCAGGTAATATACAGATACAGCGACGAAAACGGGAATATTATTCCTTCTGCTAATCCGAACGGGGCTGAAAGAAATATAGCAGGTATCTGTAATGCCGAAAGAAATGTTTTCGGGATGATGCCTCACCCGGAAAGAGCTTCTTCAGCAGCTCTCGGAAATACCGACGGCAGAATTGTTTTCAAACAGCTACTGATGCAGAATTCTGAAGTGTTGGTATAAGCCGGATGCCTGTTCATCAGTTTTTTAATATTTCCTTAGCATTCTTTGACGAAATTTCGCGTCAAATCGGTATAACCCGATAAAATACATATTATGAAAAAATTATTACTTAGTGCTCTTGTTTGCCTCGGATTCGTTTTTTCATCATTCGCTCAGATTAATGATGAAGTAAAATGGAATTTTTACGCGAAAAAAATAGGTGATAAAACATACGAAGTTCACTTCACCGCAACAATTGAAGATAACTGGCACTTATATTCTCAGGACGCCGGGCAAGGTCCAATCCCAACTACTTTCAGTTTCGTGAAAAATCCATTGCTCACACTGGAAGGCAACGTGAAAGAAGTAGGTAAAATGAAGAAAGTGTTCGAAGATACCTTCGGTGCTGAAGTGAGATATTATGAAAAGACAGTAGATTTCGTACAGGTTGTGAAGATGAAAACTAACGCCAAATCTACACTGGCCGGTAAAATAGAATTTATGGTTTGTGATGACAGCCGTTGCTTACCTCCTACTGAAGTAGAATTTAAAGTGGTGGTTGGATCTTAATTATAAACACAGATAATTTCTCTAAATAATCAACCGTAATCGCACCCTTTCATTTCGGGGTAGTGAGATAGAAACAAAACCAATATGAGAAGACTATTGTTCCCCCTGTTACTGGTTGCAAGCTTCGTTTTCCCTGCGCTTAATGCAAATTCGCAAGATCAGGAACAGCCTGCAGCTAACCCTGTTCAACTTTCATGGGAAGGCCGTCATTTAAAGGATGGTCAATATGAAGTAAAAATCAAAGCTGTAATTGAATCCGGATGGAGACTGTTCTCCATAACCATGGGCGATGATGAAGTGAATTCCCGGATATCCCTGGAGGCCGAT
>DATCKB010000331.1:0-5568 GCA_036562505.1 Parasegetibacter sp.
CCTTTTCCTGACTCCTTTTTGAATATTTGGCCATAAAATTCAGTTTTATCGTTATTGAAACATGTAAATTTTTAACACAATTCCTTTGCCATCTCAATAAACGTTTCGCCGGGAAACTACATTTGCTGCACTGGCTCAAAAGGTTTCCACAAAAATTGCCTTCATTAATTCCACTTCACTGGCACGTATTTTTTACACTTTGAATGGCTGATTTTACACTTTGAGTGGCCGAACTGGTTAAAAGATTTTACGCTCCTCATTTTTAAAATCAAATTAATGATTCAAATCGCCCTAATTATTCAAATCAATTAATTAAACAGGATGAAAAAAGAAGAAAAAGGTAAACAGGCAAACGCTGACAATAATCCCGACGAATTACTCAATTATCCGCCGGAAGAAGATATTACACGAAACAGCGAGAGAGCTGATATAAATCTGGAAGAAATGAATAAGCTGAATACTAACGGAGCTCCGTCAATGGCAACTGAAGATAAAGCCTCCGGTGATGATGGTGATGAAGATCTTGATGAAAATGATGAGCTTAAAATGGTAGAAGGAACAGGGGCAGATGTTACTGAAGACGACATAACGCTGCTTGGCCCCAAAGACCGCGATATGGACATGGGAGAAGATGAGGAACTTGAATCCTTAAGAGCCGGATTGAATCCTGAAGAAAGTGATCTGGATGTTCCGGGTGCTGAACTTGATGACAACAATGAGGAAATCGGTGAAGAAGACGAGGAAAACAATTATTACAGTCTGGGTGGTGATCAACACGATTGAGACCGATGATATATTCAGTTAAACTTAATATATTTGCCGGAACCAAGACTTGTACTACATGCAATCCACCATAAGCACAGACCTTTCTATTGAAAAAAGAGGAAAACCTTTATCTCCGTACAAACCATCTCATCTGGTAAATTTCTTTAGTGTTATTTATAATATCTCAGAAGAACTGAAACAAACACTGAAGAGTATGATTACCGAAGAATCATATAAAAGAGGAGAATTTCTGGTACGCGAAGGCGAAATCTGTGACAAAATGTACTACATCAAAAATGGGGCAACCCGTAGTTATATTAATCATGGAAAACAAGAAATAACTACCTATATCAGTGTTGAAAACGATTTTGAAACTTCGGTCAGCAGCTTTTTCAGTGGCAAACCATCAAGAGAAAATATCGAGGTGTTAGAACCCTGCCAATTGGAAGTACTTTATAAAAGTGACTTGTATCGCTTGTATGAAAAATTTCCCGAGACTAACGTAATCGTCCGCGTAATTCTGGAAGAATATTATCAGGCAGCCGAGGAAAGGGCTTATATGGCCAGAGTTGGAACGGCTGTCGAAAAATATCAATATCTGATTGAAACCCGGGGCCACTTTCTGAACAGAATTCCTCTCAAACATTTAGCATCTTTTCTCAGTATGCGCCTCGAAACGCTAAGTCGACTTCGAACCAGGCATTACCGAAACAAATCGGAAGAAAAAAAGGAATAACACTGCATGAAAATATTCGAAAGAATTAATCAGGGCGCGACCCCGGGTGTTGGTATAAAATCCTGATACCGGAAAATTAGAATTTCACGACCGATCCGGAGCCTGATATCTTCGTATTAATAAGAGGATTCCCCTGGTAATATACAGTACCACTGCCAGAAATTGATGCGTCCAGTGTATTTGTAACATGCAACTTGATTGTACCTGAACCGCTCGTGTGAGTTTCAGCATGGTTCACCCGGAAATGTAACATATCCATTGATCCGCTGCCACTGATATGAAGATCAGCGTCATGAGCTTCTCCAGTTTCAATCCGGATATCCCCTGACCCGCTGATCCATGCTTCGAGGTTAGCGGTAGTCAACTGAGGAATCTGAATATTTCCGGATCCACTGATTCTTAGCTGGCAATAGGTTGGATTAAATGGCCCGATTACACTCAGATTTCCAGAACCACTAAGGTTTAAAGAACGAACTCCCGGACCTGAAACTTTAACAGTGATATCTTCATGTCTTCTTAGACGCACGCCATCTTTCACCTTTATTACCAGATGTCCTCCTACAAGTTTAGTTTGGATCACATCGATAATATTCTGTTGAGCACTGATTTCAACACTTACGTCTTCCGCCTCAGAAAAATAAACGTCTCCGCTGACCGACATATCTATTCCGGAGAAAGGATTCACCGCACGATTTTGTGAAACAATTGGTCCTTCTCCATGGATCTTCCTGCATGAACTTAAAATTCCCAATGCTGCTACTGCTAGTAATAAAATGCGTCTCATAAAATTTAATATTTGTAGTGTGATTTTTTACTGGTTTAAAACTCAATTTTATAATTCAGTACCGGAATCAGCCCGGTCTGATAGGTATAAGACAACCCTCTTTTGACATCATAAATCTGCCCGTAGACATTGAGTCGATTGGTGATATTCTGAATATCCAGTGAAACTGTATGAGTATGTTTCTTTCGGTTCCATTTGATATTCAGTCCAACGTCAGCGCGGAAATAATCCGGATTTTTCAGACTCCACGCCAGATTTTCTTTATAAACAGTGTAGCCCCTCGCCTCAGACTCCGGAACATCAATTGGGGTGGTCCGGTAACCTCCGGCATATATCACTTTAATATTTGTTCCGATCGACTTATTCTTCCCCTTTATTTCAAATTCCTTTCCGGCGGTAAAATTATTGATATGATTTCCATTGAATCGGGTATTACGTTCTACTTTATCCTGCGACTTATATTTCGATTGATAAATTGAACTATTCACCAGGAAGTAATATCCATCCCGCAGCTGCCTTTCCAGGGAAATTTCAAGTCCGTAGTTTTTTCCGGTTCCCTGATTGACCAAAGGAAAAGCAATGTAATCACCCTGAGTATTCAGGGTAGAAAACGTGCTGTTTAGTTCGGCGCCGACCGGAACCCGGTCAAGCTGCTGATAATATAGTTCTGTTTTCAGCTTCATACCTGTTGAAATGCGATAAGTGTGAGAAAATACAAGATGATGGGCTCTCGTCAGATCCAGGTTTTTATTCACCATAATGGTCTCACCACTAATTTCTTCTTTTGCAAAATATGCTCCAAGGGGTTGAATCTGGCTGTGAAGACCATATCCGAGCGCAAAGCTATGGTTGCTTATCCCGCTCCACTTTAAAGCAAATCTCGGCTCCAGTGCATGTGTATTGTTAAACATTAAGTGCAAATAATGCAGGCCTCCTGTTAAAATAAAAGTATTTGATGGCCTGAATTGCCACTGAGCGAAAGCCTGAAGCGACTGAGTATTTCCTGTGGAGTTAATCGTCTCTTTCAGATCGCCTTCAGGGTCAGGGCGCGAGTGCTGCAGATAGTTGAACGAGATGAAATTACCTATAGTTCCTACCCGAATATGACTACGGTTACTGAATTTGTGATTGAGTGTGGACGAAACTGTAACTTTATTGGTAAGGTAGTTTTCCTTCCAGGTTTTGCGAATTTGATCGTCTTCTTTTATAATATCTTCATCAAACTGATTATCCGTTGCCGAATATGCTAAAACAGTTTTTACAGAAGTGGAAGAACCGGGATAAATAACATGCGTTAGTCCAATAATCCCCGTATTGGAACGAAAATAGCTGCTAAAATTGTCGTCCTCACCTCCTTCTCCCGGCACAACATGCTGTGAGCTTAAGCCTCCCAGTCCGAACAATGAAAACTCGCCCGCATTCTTTGTGGGCACATGTACATTAAAAGAAAAATCCTGAAAATCAACCGAACCTCCGGCGATATTTACTCCCAGCTTATCCAGTAGATTAAGTGTTGAATAACGGTAATTCGCCAGGTAAGACCCCTTTCCCGGCTTGCTGAATGGACCTTCTGCTGCAAGGTTGAGTCCGAGTACTCCCGCCTGAAACGCATATTCCTTTTTCTCGTCATTACCTTTCCTGAGTCTGAGATCGAATACGCCGCTCAGTGCGTTACCATACTCAGCCGCAAACGCACCCGTAAGAAAGTCGGAATTGGAAAGGAGCTGACTACTTAAAATCGATACACCGCCACCACTATTTCCGGCGTCAGCAAAGTGATTGGGGTTAGGTATATCCACACCTTCCATTCTCCAGAGGAGGCCAGCCGGACTATTCCCTCTTATTACAATATTATTGTTTCCATCATCCGCACTCATCACTCCGGCGTAACTAATTGCCATACGAAGTGGATCATTCACCGATGCGGCATATCGCTGCGTTTCTTCCACGGAAAATGCTCTGGCACTGAGATGACTCATTTCGTTCAGGGGTCTGCCCTTAGCCGATTCCCCCAGCACAACAACTTCTTTCTCTGCCTCAACCAGAATTTCCAGTGAAATATTCAGGACAGATTCCTTACCCGCTATCACCCGAACATTTTCCAGTAGAATATCGGAATAACCTACGTGTGTAACCGAAATCTGATGAAGGCCAACGGGTACGCTTTTGAACCGGAAACTTCCATCTTCTCCGGTGACACAACGTTGATTCAGTGAAATTAGGGTTACAGTAGCTCCCGCAACAGGAGTTTGAATAGTTGCGTCTCTGACTGTTCCCCTCACCTGCTGTACAATTTGAGAGAACGACTTCATTGACGCGGCAAGGCAGAAACAAGTCAGAATTATTACTACAGATAAACTGCGAATACTAAGCATAATTATCAGGTTTTCCAGATTAACACCTGACTATGCATTTACCCCTATCCGTTGCAGCAAAAATTTAAAAAATATTTATACCTGCGTTCCAGCCAATCCAACCTTTTATCTGGTCGTTTAACCGGTGAGCATTAAATTTTCCCGGTGCGTGCAGATTTGTATAACCTGGTACGGGAGCATTCTGGTCAGAATAAAAGGCGTTATAAGAAGGGCCTCCGAATAAGGAAATATATTTCCCCAGTTTGATGTTGATGTTTGCACTGACTTTCATCAGCAGATTAAAATAATCCCAGGATCCCGCATAAATATAAGAGGAGGTCAATTCCGGATTTACTGTCAGCCAATTCTTTATTATTCTGTTTTCCGAACCTAACCCATATCCGAATGAAAATAATTTCTCATCGGTATTTACATTCATACCCGCCTGAAGTATGTTGTATAATCGCGTTGAGCCGGTTTTAAATGCCAGATTAAAATGTTGAGATTCCGTGGCATAAGCAGATAATTTATGGTACCCCTTAAAAATAATATTAATCAGGCCCACGCTATAGCCGTCTATCGTATCAGCTATATTTATTAGTCCGATCATAACCCCTCTCATCGATTTGGCGTAATTAACAACGCCGGCTATCTGAGTGCCGTTTATCTCCCGGTGACTCCAGTTTACCACTCCCGCTATCTGTGTTCCGTTTACCCTGCGGACAGCGATATTGGTTACCCCGGCTATCTGAACTCCGTTCACCCGTTTCCCTGCAAAATTCCCCACGCCACCTACCTGAACACCTGTTACAGAATCCCGGGTGTGGTTATAAATTCCGGCAACCTGCCAGCCTTTCACGCTGCCTTTGACAGTATTGTTAATTCCACCTGCCTGGAAACCCTTAAAATCCTCTAAAACGGTATTATTA
>DATCKB010000334.1:0-6212 GCA_036562505.1 Parasegetibacter sp.
GGGTAAGAAAAAGGCAGCTAAAGAAGTTGGCATTGACCTGGCAGTTAAAATGGACGCTGTGGAAGCCAAAAGAAAGGCCTATACCCTGAATTATTTAAAAAATAAGAAGCCAACAGAAGTCAATGCCTTCATTGCCACACAGGCGATTAATCTTGCCAGCATCACCACTGAAGAAATTGACCAACTCATCCGTCAGTTTAGCACGGGCAATCCTAAAGGAATTTTACAGGATAATTTCCTTACTTCAGCAGCTCTAACTAAGAAGACTGCAGTTGGTTCTGACCTCGCAAACTTTGTATTAACAGATTTAAAAGACCAGCCGCAAAGCCTGAGCAACTATATTGGAAAAGGAAAGTACGTGCTGCTGGAATTCTGGGCATCATGGTGCGGCCCCTGTCGTGCGGATATCCCTCATTTGCGCGAGGCATACGATGCTTATAAAGTCCACGGTTTTGACATTGTCAGTATTTCCCTTGACGATAAAAAAGAAAATTGGCTAAAAGCGGTTAAAGAAGAGGAGCTGGAGAGCAGATGGACTCAACTCTGTGATCTCAAAGCGTTTGAAGGAGAGATTGCAAAGACCTATCGAATTACCGGAATACCTGCCTGTTTATTATTCGATCCTAACGGGAAACTGGTAACCCGTAATATGAGAGGTTCATGGATGGATGCAAAACTAATTGAACTTTATGGCGATCACTTCAAAAAAGGCGATGCGGAATAAATTAAAGAAGTCTGAACTTATTTGAGATGACCAACCCGGTTTTATAAAGTACAGAATTTCAGTAATAGAAAAAACGCTATAGGATATTCAGCCTTATAGCGTTTTCTTTTACATTTATATCTTCAGAACTTTTCTTGCCCTTACAGTAATAGTTTTAAAAGGAGCCAATCTGAACCGAACTGTGTCACTTAAAATTTTATTCTCCAGGTCTTTCTTCAGGAGTTGTCTGGCTATTTCTATCTTGATATTCCTTAAATCTATTTCGGTACTGTCGTTCTGCTCCATCAGCCGCTTCTGAATCGAATACCAATCAAAATGCTCAATAACTTCCTCCGCCTGATTCAGATAAGCCAGAGACTGAGTGTGCGGTATACTCCGGATAACAGTTGTTCCGGAATCAACAATTACATCAAACTGCAGCTGCTCCTGATTCTCGTCGCCCTCCAATGCTTTTCTTTTCAGAATTAATGCCTGCCCGCGAATATACTCTTCCTCAGGAACCGCCTTGAACTGAACCTCGATACCATCCAGATCAACCACCAGTTCGTTACCGGTTACCGGCAAAAATGTTATAGCCTGAGGACCTGGAATAGTTTTGTATAACTGTAAATGAACCTCATTTGCAACAAGCTCGTCCGACGAACTGAGGCCGGTATCAACACGCTTTTCCGAACTTACTTTACCGGTTGCTGGTATTGCGGAAGATTCTTCCGGCTTCGGTGGACTAACCACAAGATAATCCCGGAAATCCTGCCCGCTGTTCTCAAATCCGGTATTTGTATCCTGCAAACTAACACCCTGAACTTCAGAAAAAATCTGACCAGTTTCGGTTCGGCTGGATGTTCTGTTGGTAACAGTTCCGTAATAAAAAGGGTACAGTAACAAAAAGAACACCACTACACCGCAGGCTGCCATAGTATTCAATCTGAATCGCATTGATCTGCGGCAGGGAATCGAAAGAAGTCGTTTTATTCTTGCCGTTAACAAAAATGAATTCCCTGTTGCCGCCATACTCATGCCGCTATATGCTGCATTCCGGTTCCTTTCAAGTATCAGTAAAGCACTGGCATATTCAGCCGGTTCATATTGAAACTGCATCACCATATCATCACAGATATTTTCTCTTTCGGTTCTGATCATGCTGGTGAACATTCTCACAAACGGATTAAAAAACAATACCGTTTCTACAACCGAAATCAGGAGATTAATGAAGTAATCGTTACGCTTAATATGTGCCAGCTCATGAAGAAGAACAGCTTCCGTTTGTTGTAGACTAAGCTGGTTGACCATTGCCACCGGAATCAGAATTACCGGTTTAAAGAAGCCAACAGTAACCGGACTATTCACGAGGTTTGATATCCAAATCTTAACGGTCTTTTGTATACCCAAACGCTCCGAAATAGTAGCAACAAAGATTCTCCACTCATAGGTTGGCTTAAATAATTGTTGTGTTCTTAGTTTTACCACAGAACGGTAATTGCTGAAGAAACGTACAACCAGTACAACAAGGAAAATCAAATAAGTGACGGAAATAAAGGGTATAAGATCCTGAACGATCCGTATGCCTGATTCTTCAGAAATTGTAAACCCAACACCTGCTATATCCACGTGGGTCAGTCTGACCAAAAACTCAACACAAAACCATATAAATCCGAAAAACAGCAGGAGAGTGGCAAGCAGGTATTTTATTTGCGGTTTAAGCCGACCAGCGAACAAATTAATTGTCTGAAATACCAGCCAGAGCAATGCTAGTTGCCAGACGCTGTTTATCAGTGACCATCCCAGAGCGTGAAGAAATGATGTATTCGTCAATGCTTCCATAAACTCAGTTTATTGCTTTTTCAAACTATCGAGCAAGGCCTGTATTTCGTCCAGTTCTTCTTTGGATGTAATTCTGTCGCCCAGTGCATGTATCACCAGTTCTGTGGCGGAACCACCAAATAAGGTATCTATTACGCGACCCAATAAATGTTTCTGAGTCTTTTCCCTGGTAACTGCAGGCTGGTAAATATGCGTTTTCATCGACTCATCACGCTTTACCAAACCCTTTTCATGCATAATCTGCATTAATTTAAGCGTAGTGGTATATCCGGCTTCTTTAAATTTCGAAAGCTCCTCATGCACTTCTCTGACGGTGGCTGACTCTAACTTCCAGAGAATCTGCAGAATTTCCAGTTCGCTTTCTGTAGGTTTTATGAGTTTTTGTTGCGCCATTCGGGGGGAGTATTAACGTACTGCTAATTTACGATTTCTTTCGTAATAAGATGCTTTTTCGGCTAACAGCAACCAGAAATTCTGATAATTCAGAAAGTCTTAACAATCTTCAAATTCCCTGACACCTGCGGATTTGCCCCGATAGTTCTCGGGTATCATCGTCCGGTTGATTGTTTACCATCTGCGACCACCACCGCTGCCACCGTTGAAGCCGCCGGGGCGGGTTCCACCACCTCTGTTGAAGTTTCCACGGCCTCCGTCAAATCCTCCTCCGGACCTTGCACCATTAAACCTGGTTAGCTTGTAAGAAACTTTAAACAGGAAGAATCTGGTGAGCAAATTAACTGTCCTGTCGGTAATCGAGTTTTCAGAAACTGTTCTCGATACACTTTGATTCTGGTTCAGCAAATCATTTACAACCAGGTCAACGGTTAACTTTCTTTTCATGAAACTTTTTCCTAACTCAACATTCCAGATAGCAAAATCACGATTGAAATTCGCCGATCCGCCGCTGTTTTTCATGAAATCCAGATCAGACCGGAAGTGAATTCCGAAAGGAAGTTCTGCTCCCACATCGAATGAATGGGTAGTAGTGTAATAAACGGTATTCCGGTTAGGTTCCAGAGAATATTTCACTGAATTCCGGTTCAACCGGCCGGAATAGCTGAAAGAAAATTTCTGATTTATGTCCAGGTTAACACGGGCACTTCCGTTGAAGCCGTTATTAGTTGTCTGGTTTTCCTGATTGTCAACAAAAGCTACTCCTTTTGAAATAGAAGAACCTCCGTTTACGCTGAAGCGCAGTATTTTCTTTATAATCGGGAATCCGATACTGGCGTTGTAGTTAGCACTCCATGCACCATTTGTGTTTACGGGCATCACTGTTTGCTTACCCGTTGTACGATCATAGGTATTATTGTTGACTATTTTATTGCTCGTTGTGCTATAACGACCGTTTAAGTTCAAAGAAAGTTCACGCGAAGCAATAAATTCATCCAGTTTGAAGTTGAAACTATTCGTGAATTCATTTTTCAGATCAGGGTTCCCCAGAACTTCCAGAAGTGGGTTCGACTGGTTTCTGACCGGCTGCAGCTGTTGAAGTGTAGGCTGGCGTACATCCCCCTGATAAAATAAATTGAAATGTCTACCCTTTTTATTGAAGAAACTTATACCTGCAGATGGAATAAAGTTGGTGAATTTCTGTTCAGCCAGTTCATCTTTTGACACATTATGGTTAAACTGATCAATTCTCTGCATGGCTACACCAACATTATATTGATATTTAGTGCCTGCACCTACAAATTTGATCCCCGCATTATGATTGTCGCTATTATTGTTATACAGGTTGGTTAATGAATCATTCAGCTGATCGTACTTACCGTTTTCAAAGTCGTAAGTCTCCCGGTTATTTTCATTTCTGCTCATCGTATAACCATAAGAGAAATCGAGCATATTCGATTTGAATATCGGTTCACTGTAGGTAAATCTGGCTGTAAGTCTGTTGTTGTTAGTATTCTGAACAGTGAGTTGATTGGTTTCCTGAATAAATGGTAATCCATTCGGATACACACCATTACTCAGAAAGTCTGTCAACCCGTCCCCTTTACTATTATCGGAATTCAAGGTTACAGAAGCTGTAAAAGATCTGCGTGGCTTACTGAACTTCCGCATATAATCGAAATCACCCGAAATTTTAAAGGAGTTATTATCATTTGTGTTGATTCTGTGACCGTCGTTAGTTTTATCTATACCGCCATATAATGTGGAGAAGATATTATTACTTTCTGAGTTTGATGTTGCGCTGGAACCGTTGATACGTCCGCGTATTTCAGTCAGGGTATCAGGTTTATAAACCAGATCAAAATCCATTGTCAGATTCAGATTCTTACCCGTGCGGTTCTGAGTCTGATTGTAAATCGAGAAAGTGTCTGCCAGGATATCTTTTCTCGTCATAATTTCTTTCGAAGAGTTAGCATTATTTACTATACCAAACGAAGAAGATATGTCGAGCTTATTATCCCATGAATTTCTGTAGTTTAAGTTCAGACGGTTGCTTCGGTTTAAACCATCGCCCACACTGATGCCGCCGCCGTTTCCACCGCCGCCCATGCTGAAGCCTCCCGGGCCGCTGCGAATACCTACAACGTTAACGCTACTGCCTCCCATATTGAAGCCTCCGCCGCCACGGCCCCCTCCGCCACCTCTCATTCTGAGTCCATCTCCGGCGTTCATGTTATTTGAAGAAACAACCACTCCGAGTTGTTTCGAATCCAGAAAGCGGTTAGCTGTTGCATTAATATTGTAAAGACCTTTGGATCCCATTGCTCCGTTCGCCTGACCGAAATAACCTTTTTTCATTCCCTTTTTAATGGTCAGATTAATCACCTTTCGCCGCTCACCATCATCAACACCTGTAAAGCGCGACCGGTTCGACTTCTCATCAATCAACTGAATTTTATCTATGAGTTCCGCCGGAAGATTCTGCGTTGTCATTTTAAGATCACCACCGAAAAAAGGCTTACCATCCACATAAATCTGAGTAATTTCCTGTCCGTGTACAGTGATATTTCCATCACGGTCTACTTCAACGCCCGGGAGTTTCTTTAATATATCTTCCGCCAGTGAACCCGGTAATACTTTGAATGCATCAGCATGAAATTCGAGAGTATCTTCCTTAACTACTATGGGAGGGGGCGTATGAGTAATAACAATTTCATCGAGGTCGGTTGCCGCCGGCAAAAGCTCCAGTTCACCCAAATCGAGATCAGGTTTGTTCAGTTCCACCCGTTTTTCAAACACGTCGTGTCCGATAAACGTGACCATCAGTATATAATTTCCGTATGGTACAGACTTGAGTGTGAACGTACCGTCTTTTTCCGAAACTTTATAATTAACTGTTGTGGAATCTGCTGCTTTTAATAGGTTGATCGTTGCATTTTCAAGCGCCTGCCTGTCGTCCTTAGAAACAAGCTTACCTTTCAGGTTCCCTTTTTCTTTGGATTGAGCAAACAGAATATTTCCGGTAAAAATAGCCAGACAAGTCAATAAAATACGAGTTCCTGAGAATCTAAACATCATCTTTTTTTCGGGGTAAATACCCTCTAATAACAAGGGTTTCGAAATTTAGACGCCAAGTTCTCACAAACATTGCGAAGAAATCTAAAATAAATAGACCACCGGAATCCTCGGCGGACCAGCGGTGGCAGTTGTTATAGAACTGTTAATATAATTTCCCTATGCAGCATTTAAGAATTCTGCTGTCACAAATGATAAG
>DATCKB010000335.1:0-4083 GCA_036562505.1 Parasegetibacter sp.
CTGCTATAGAATCAAGAAACGGCGTCTCTGCTTTTAGCGGATCTGCAGGATCCAGATATTCCTTTGCAAAACTTTCCAGAATGAAAATGACTATATTCTTTCGCACGCTGTTTCCTCCGGACGAATCGGCTTCAGCACGGCTTCCCTTTACAGGAATTTTCTTTCTTATTTTATAAAGCTGATCCAGTTCTTCCCCCGAAAAATAATCTTTGATTGCCAGCCTTCCCTCTCCTTTAATTAATGAATAAACCAGCGAATAGGAAGAATTCACCGACAGAGGTTGTAAACCGGCCGGCAAATAAAGAAAGGGAGTAGCCGGAATAATGGGCCGGGACTGCAAACCACGCGCTAAAACCAACCCCATTATTAAGAATCCTACCCAGGTTAGTTTCTGCTTCCAACTTGTAGCTTCTACCGGCAATGCACAGGTGATTTTCTTAAACACTCTGATCATAATAAACACAGCTCCTCCTGCAATCAGCAGAAGCCACCAGAAATCAGCTATAAATTGCTTGTATGCCGGAATCGCATCTCCGGCAACCGTGAATAAATCCATATTGGAACGGCGCTGAATGTACCGGAAATAGCCAATATCAAGTAACTCAATTAAAACTAATGGTATATTCACTATACAGGCTAGTAACCAGCTGATCCGTTTATAGACTTCCGGCTTAAATATGTTATCAAGGAAGAAGATAAAAAGAAACAAAGGCAGATTTGCAACAAAGAGCAGGGTAAAGTCGATTCGCAAACCCCAGTAAAAAGCTTTTAGCCAGATTGCTGTTTCATAGTTGCCGGCATAAAAATACAATGCTGCAAACAGCAACCGGAAACCTGTAAACAGCGCCAAAAGAAAACCCAGTAAGAATAGAATTTTTCTAGTTTTCTGCAATTTTTTTCTTTTTAGAAAGAAAGTATTTCTCAACTAAATGGTAGCTGCAAAAGCCAGCGAACATCGTTACCGGAATCGCTGCCAATCCGGCCAACCAACCGGAAATCCAGCCTGCAGCAGCCAGTTTCTCGAAAATAATCCAAACGGGCAGATGAAAAATATACATTCCGTATGAGTATCTCCCCATCCACACTATTGCTTTCCCTGTAAATATCCTGTGAAGAAAACCGTTGGAATATAATAACGTAAAACCAATCAGACTCATCCAACAAATAACGTTCAACAGTGTTCCCCATTTAAGTACTATATCCTGACTGTAATGCCAGGGAAACATGTATCCGAGTGCAAGCAGCCACGCAACACCGGAGAGAGGAAGAAGTATCCTGAAGACCTGCTTCAGTATTTGCTTGTCCACCGCATTAAAAAGAATAAATAGCAATGATCCCGCAGCAAAGCTGTCGAAGCGAGCCGGCAAAGAACTGTAGCGGTAAATATTATGAAGCCCGATTTCCTCACCGGGAAGAACCCGCACCACAAGCGCAAGCAACATGATCAGTAAACAAAACATCATCCCCTTTCTGGCGGAGGGAATCAAAATTATAAACAACGGCCATATCAGATAAAACTGTATCTCGGTGCTGACCGACCAGAGATGTACCAACATAATATTTAAAGGCCATCCTTCAAAACTCGTCCATATATTTAATGTAAAGGTTGAATAGTACGGCAGCAGATCTTTCAACTGCTCCATCGATGCGGTAATTCTTTCTTCCGGAATCAGGAAGATTCCCAGGTAGGTTATAACCAGTATGGAAATATAAGCCGGAAGAATGCGGAGAATCCGGTTACGGAAATACGTATTCAAATCAGCTTCACCGAATTTAACTTCAAACAGTTTTCCTGTAATCAGAAACCCGGATAACGCAAAAAAAAGGTCTACACCAACCCATCCCACCCGAAACACCGGGAAAAAATGATATATCAAAACCAGCAATACAGCCAGACCTCTGAATCCGTCTAACGGAAGCAGATGCTCCTTCAGAGAAAGCGTATAAGACCCGAAGAATGAATTTCGCGTTACGTTTTTGTTCACAGACAAACCGGTTATTTGAATGACTTACCCGGCTGATAAATTCCGATGCTTATCGCATCAGGTACATTTTTCCGTATCCCTGCCTGAAATACTTATCGGTTTTATCATTTTCATACTGGAATTTATCCAGTGATTTGCCGTTGAGGTTTGTCACAACCCGGTATAAATATATACCATTCCCGAGTTTCTGACCAAACTGGTCGGTGCCGTCCCATTTATACTCGGTGATATTTCTTCCAACGCGCAGAGGCCCCAATTCATTTTTGGTTATCTCCCTTACTACCTTACCGGTTACCGTTAATATCTGAATCTTCAGGTTCTGCGGCACTTCTTCACCAGTAATCGTAAACACAAAGGCGGTAGAAGTAGTGAACGGATTCGGATAGTTGAGCATGTTTGAAATCATCGGTTTATTATAAACCTGAAATACTACCCGATAATCCAGACTACCGGCAGCATTCTCACTCATATCATTTCCACTGACAGTCAGTTCATATTCACCATCTTCAAGTAAGTGAGGAAGGAAGTCGATAGTCGCCGTATTGTCCACCAGCGAATTAGCCGGAGGCGTAAAGCGAAGCGTATCTCCGTCGAAACTATATTTTCTTGTCCATCCGCCATTCTCCATATACCGAAGTTGTACACTTATACCTGCAGTATCTGTTAACGGCATGTACTTAGCATCATCCTTCAGTTTAATCATGATATGGGGCTTTGAAGAAACTATATCCCGGTTCAGGATATGTACACCATCAAATGTTACATCGAGCAACGGTTGGGTGTAGTCGGGTTTCACATAAATCTCCCGATAAAGGAAATTATTAAAATAATGCTGTTCCACCTGATCTCCGTCGCCATTCACTTCCAGATAAAGTGTATTGTTTCCCGGGAACTTCTTCGTATCAATCAGATAACTGACCAGCACTGTATCACCCGACATCAGCGGTTTGGCTCTCGGTAAATCGATCACGTGAGTTACGTTATGCTGATCAATAATTATCATTTTTAATTTCAGACTGTCAAACGGCGCCTGACTAATATTCTTAAAGGCAATTTTGAAATCAATCGTCTCACCCACCTCAACTGTATCCCTGTTCTGGAAGAATAGGTTTGCAGATAGCGCTCCTTCCGGAATCTCGTCATATTTTATCTGCCAGTAGTCGAGCATCCGCGGCGTATGATTCACTTCATCAACTGCGTAATACTCCAGACGCAGCCTGGGATACCATACTGCATCTACAAAATCAAGCGTGGTGTCTTTTGCAGGATCCTGACTTTGATATAACAGTGTTTCAGAAAAATCTGAGCGAACACCGTATAACCGGAAGATGGTTGAGTCACTTTCCGAAGCATCAGCTGCGCTGGTTTTCCAGTGAATAGATTTCCATTCGTTAGCCGGACCAACAGTCATAGATTTTAGGGTTCCGTTGGTCAGATATCGATCGAAATAATATCTGGCTTCGAGAAAATCCGTAGGATCTGATCCGATATGTTGTTCTCTGGTAATCAGCTGACCATTTTCATCTTTCTCTATAATAGCAATAAAGGGCACATTTCTGTAAAAAGAATCAATCAGTGTAAACCCTGCTTCTTTAAATTTATGATACAGCGATTTGTTTGGTCCGTATACCAGCGTATCGTTCTGCCATTCGTCGATAAAGCGTGGATTGGATGCATATCCTACTGAACCATAGTTCCACAAACCGATAATGGTATTATTCGGTAAACTGTCGAAGAAATTTGCCGCAGCATGACGATAACTCTGCTGATTATAAAAATAATCGAACAGATATTTTTTATCGATATTGTTTGAGCATCGCGGATCCACACTATTGTAGGTACCCTTGTTGCCCTCCTGACGCAGGTTAGGAATCGCTTTACCAGTGATTTTATTAACGGCTACAAAAGTGATAGAGTTCAGGTGATCTCCGCAACCTCTTGAGGTAAGAATATTGTCATCGAGATAACTATTTCCTTCAAAGTATGGATAAACTCCCGCATCAATTCTCAGGTTGGTTTCCCTTTGTTCAAAGGCCAGTTTTCTTTCGTCGTCTGTGAAGATATTATTGAACTCATTCCGCTGCATCTGGTAGAAATG
>DATCKB010000340.1:0-4186 GCA_036562505.1 Parasegetibacter sp.
ACCAACACCTCCGGCAATAAGTTGGTTGATCTTTTTTTCTCGCATCCTAAACGATTAATTTTTACAACCAAACTCCATGCAATTTATGCAAAAAAATGCTATGTATGCCTTCGCGTCAGGTGAAGGTGGGGAATGCCGGAATGCTAGTGAAAGCAGGCTTTATTTGGAACCTGGTAAGCCCGGGTTAGGGTTTAGCCAAAATCGCTCGTATTTTCGGCTACCCGCTCAAATGCTGAGAATTATGAGAATTACCAGTTTTATTCTATTAGCCCTTTGTATGCAGGTTTCTGCAACAACACTATCTCAGACAATCAGTCTGCGCGGCGAAAAGTTGTCGCTCAAAACCGTCTTTTCAGAAATTGAGAAACAGACGGGTTATGTAGTGTTGTACAACCGTAATCTGCTGTCGCAGATAAAACCGGTCACTATTTCTGTAGAAAATGCTCCGCTTACGGAATTTCTCGATAAAGTACTTAAAGACAATTCCGTCACCTACCGAATAGAGGATAAAACCATTGCCTTATTTAAAAAATCTGACCCCGTTGCGGATTTACCTTCGGATATTCCTGCACAGGTGCTTCCTCCTGTACGCATGCGGGTAATGGATAGTCTTGGTAATCCTTTGGCTGGCGCATCGATCACGGTCAAAAACAAAAAGACTTCAGGAGTCACGGATGCACAGGGGTATTCCAGTATCAACGTAGTTGCCGGTGATGTGATAGTCATCAGCTTTGTAGGATATGAAAGCCGCACACTGAGGGTTACAGCGGAAATGCTGAGTTCAGGAAGTCTGGATATCAGAATGACCCCCTCAGCGTCAGAGCTTGAGGAAATTCAGATTTCCATCAACACCGGTTACCAGCGCATTCGTCCGGAGCACAGTACAGGATCCGTTGCAAAAATCACCAGTGAAGAGCTGAATTCTCGCGTAAATACAGATTTTCTATCCGGCCTGGCTAACCGTTTACCCGGATTGATGATCAACAACGACGTATCTTTCAACGACAACGGCACATCGAGGTCTTTATTCAATATCCGCGGTATTTCAACCATGACCGGTAGTAAAAATCCGCTGATTGTCATTGATGGATATCCTACTGAGCTATCCCTCAATATGATCGACCCCAACGAAATTGAATCCGTTACTATTCTTAAGGATGCTGCGGCGGCTACGGTGTATGGAGTGAGAGCGTCCAACGGGGTAATCATTATCACCAGAAAACAAGCGGAGCAGGGCAAGCCCAAATTTGCTTTCCGTGCAACTGCTGTCATCACGCCGAAGCCAAATTATGACCGTTATCGCTGGGAAGAGAATACTTCCGCAGTTGTGGCGGAATATCAGCGCACGCTTGCTTCAAAAAGTATCACTGCAAACAGCTGGGACCTCCTCGCTACTCCAACATCAGGTACAGGAGGAGCCACATCCCGTCATCTCACTTATTACCTGTTAGCGCAACAAGCAGCTAACATGATTACTCCTGCGCAGGCAACAAAAGCCTGGGCGGACCTCGAAGGTTATGATAACAGAAATGACTACAGCAGGTTATTTCAACGTAATGCAGTTACACAAGCGTACAACTTCAACGTTTCGGGTGGCAGCAGCAACGCGCTGTATTATATCACCGCGAACTATACCGGGAATCGTAACACTTCAATTAAAAATTATGACGACAGACTATGGGTTTCTGCGAGAACAAACCTGAAGCTTTCCAACCGTTTATCGCTGGAGTTAAATACAGAATTCCAACAGGAATCGTTGAACAGTGCACCAATTCCATCTATTACGGGCACGGCCTCATGGGAGCGCTTTCAGGATGAAAACGGCAACCCGGGCTTCGTGTATGGATCCGGCATTTCTCCCTGGTACAATAACATATTGGTTTCTCAGGGACTTTATGATCAGCTGTATTATCCGCTGGTCGACGTAAATGCGATTACCGATAAGACCAGACGGAATAATAATCACATCACTGCTGATTTTCGTTATGAAATCCTGAGAGGCTTGTCTTTGTCTTTTGGGGGTGTATACGAAGTATCTAATTCAAATTTGGATTATTACGCTTCTGAGAATTCTTCTGTGGCCAGACGATATGTGAATAGCTACGTTTCAAGACAAACAGACGGCTCATTAAAATACAACGTTCCGAGGGGTGGCTATCTTCGCCAAACCGCGTCCAGCACCAAGACTTACACCGCGCGGGCGCAGTTGAACTATAACAAGCGTATCAATGAGGTGCATACCTTGAACGGTATCATAGGTGCAGAAGTCAGGAATCTGATTGAGAAATCAAATCGTGCTACCTATTTTGGATATAATGATGAGTCGCTTCTTCACCAGCCAATTGATGTGGCTGGAATATCCACCGGGTCAGTCCGGGGTGCTTTTCAGCTAGGTCAGCCGTTACAGGATCAATACAATAATTTGTTCGCTCAGGGTTATCTTGAAGACCGATTCATATCCTTGTATTCTAACATAGTTTACTCGTTCAAAAGCAAGTATACTTTATCAGCCAGCGCAAGGATAGATCAATCTAACCTTTTTGGAACCAATCCAAAATATAAGTACAAACCACTTTGGTCACTGGGAGCCGGATGGAACCTTCACAATGAAGATTTCCTGAGAGAGGTAAGCTGGATCAGAGAACTGCGTTTACGCGGCGCCTATGGATTTAATGGAAACGTAGCAAAAAACTCACTTCCTGAGCTGATCGCGGCTGCGGCGCTGAACATGTATACGAATCCGGTTAGTCAAACGCTTATCGTTGATGCTTATGCTAACAGCAGTCTGCGTTGGGAACAAACACAGAATCTCAACCTGGGAATAGATTACAACGTATTCCGGAACGTTAGTGGTACGATAGAATACTACAGAAAGAAAAGTACTGATCTGATGGGTAGATCATTGATTGACCCAACTATTGGAATCAGTCCATCTTATATCAACCAGGCATCTATCGTCAATCAGGGATTCGAAGTGAGCTTGCGTGCAGACTGGATCTCAACCAAAAAGGTTAACTGGAATACCGGATTTGTAGTATCTAGAAACACCAGCGTCGTAACCGAAGTATATCAGCGTGGCGATCATAATCCCCAAACTCTGAATGCACTTGGCTACGTTAAAAACTACCCTGTAGGCGCTTTGTTTGCCTACCGTTGGGGCGGATTGGATTCGGCAGGCTATTCTATGGTGATGAATGCAAAGGGTGAAAGATTCCACACCAATAACAACAGTACAGGAAGCCCCATCACTGATCTGATGAAAAGCGATACATCCGGCTTTACCTATTTTATGGGTTCATCAATTCCTACCATCAGCGCAGGATTAAGTAACAGGGTTGACATAGGTAATTTTTATGTTTATGCCATGATTAATTATTATGGAGGATTTAAAGTAAGAATACCCCGGCCAAACCCATCCTCGCTGAGACCGCTGGAAGGTGCAGGCACTTACTGGAGAGCGAAAGGAGACGAGCTCGTTACTGACGTTATGGGGCTGGCCGCATACAGCAGCGCCAATTCGAACAATGCTTACAATTATGCCGATAAATATGTGGTTCATGGCGATTATGTCACTTTAGGCGATCTAACCCTCTCATATAATTTCGGTTATCTACCATTCTTTAAAAGAGCAGGGTTCACCAACTTTGAATTGAGAGCGCAGGGGTCAAACCTGCTAACCGTAGGTATGAACAGATACAATTATAGTGTGGCGATGGGGGGATTCGAAAAAACCTATATCACACCACGCTTCGCTATTAACATTGTTACCAACTTTTAAATTGAATTAACGTGAGAAATCTAAAATATAAATTATTATCACTTGCGCTTGGCGGGTTGCTGCTAACCGGATGCGATAAATATCTGGATATAGTTCCAAAAGGAAAACGTCTGCTAACAACAGTAGCCGATTATGACCAGTTCCTGAACAATGAGTCGCTGGTATTTGGAGTGGGACAAGGCCAGGCCATCATCAATTTTCTTGGTGATAATGCTGATGTTCCTAATATCACCACTCCTCCTACCAGAGAAGCAGAGCTGATTTATACATGGGCCCCGCAGTTCACTACCGACATCAACGTTCCTCCGACATTCTGGGGAGAGCATTATTCCAGAATCAATCAGTTTAACACGGTATTGCAGGGAATTGATAATGCCACTGCAGGAACAGAAGCACAGAAGAAAACAC
>DATCKB010000038.1:0-3355 GCA_036562505.1 Parasegetibacter sp.
CCTTCTGCTATTGCAATATACCTGAATCGCTTTGTCACATTGTCTCCCTGCATCATTAAGAATTTTCCCGCAAGTTAAATCAGAAAAGCTTCAAATTCCTGGCACTAATTAGCGGATTCAGGTACTAAATCCCATAAAAAAAGGCCCCCGCGGGGGCCTTTGCCTTTATGCAATTTGTTTTTCTTTCTTTCTTTTTATTTGGTTGACCAGTGAGTCTAACGCCTGATCGAGAGATTCTTCAAATGTTTTGGTGGTTGCTTTTACAAAAAAATGGTGTCTCGGAACATGTACCCTGATCTCCACAATCTTGTCCTTAATGGTGTGCACTACATTATCCAGTTTCAAAAAAACATCTGCCTTCAGAATCCGGTCGTGAAACGTGGTCAGCTTTCGTAAACGCTGATTAACCAGGTCAATCAGCTTCACATCCGCATTAAAGTGCACCGTCTGAATGTTAACGTTCATAGCATCGCATTTTTACGTGAAAAAATAAAAGAACTTCAAGTGGTATTAAGGAGCAATCGTGCTTCTCTATCCTATACTGAAATTAGGGCTTTCGTTTCATAAAATCAAATAAACGAAGGCCTTTTTTCCGGCTCAGATCAAAGCTTTTTTAAACGACTGAAAACATGGTAAAAAGCCGGAATTTTTCACGCTTTCGGATGAGTTTTGGAATGAATATCTTTCAGCTTCTCAATGCTGTTATGCGTGTAAATCTGCGTGGAAGCCAGACTGCTGTGCCCCAGCAATTCTTTAATAGCATTTAACTCCGCCCCGTTATTTGCGAGATGTGTAGCAAAAGTATGTCTTAGTACATGCGGACTCTTCTTTTCCATAGTAGTGACCAGAGAAAGGTTTCTCCTGACTGCATCATAAACCGCATGCTGCGATAGCTTTTTTCCCTTCTTGTTTACCAGCAACACCTCTGTATCAGGCGCTTCAAATTCTTCCCTCTTTCCCTTACTATATTCTGTCAACCTTTTCATCAATTCTGCAGAAAGAGGAATTATCCTCTCCTTATTTCCCTTCCCCAATATTTTCAACTGTGTATTACCGGTATCCAACTGATCTTCCCTTAAATTGATGAGTTCACTCCTGCGCATTCCTGTATGATACAATAACTGTACAATCAGGTATTCCGTACGCCCCTGCCAGTCATCACCGAAAAAATCATGGCTTAACAAGGTATTTATCGCTTTTTCTTCCACGAAAGCAGGCAAACGCTTGCTCACCCGTGGAGAAACAATCCCCGTCATGGGAGTCTGCTTGACTTCACCGCTTCTCAACAGGTACTTAAAAAATGATTTTAACGTGGAAATCCGGCGTACAATACTCCGGGCAGATTGCCCGCCTTCCTTCAGTGACGCCAGCCAGGTTCTGACCATCGCCGACCGGATCTCCCCTGCCTCAACCTTTCCGTAAGTATTTTGTAAAAACAGGGAAAATGCACTCAGATCGTCGCTGTAAGAGCGGACGGTATGTGCAGAATACCGCTTTTCGAACCGGATATACTGCAAAAATGCTTGAATAGGTTTGGTCAGACTTTCAGAAAACATAAAAAGGATAGCTGTAAAGTTAAACAACTTTTACAGCTATCCTTTGATTATATTAAAAAGCCCTCCCTTTCGGGGAACTTGTAGTATTAAAGCTCAATTTTGCCGCTGGCAATTTGCTGGCGGTAGATCGCTTTCAGGATCTCTCCACGACGCTTCACAGAAGGCTTGGTAAAAGCCTGGCGGTTTCTCAGTTGAAGCAGAATCTTAGCTTTTTCAAACTTCTTCTTGTACTTCTTGAGCGCCTTATCAATGTTTTCGCAATCTTTTGAATCAATAATTAACATATGTAGATACCTCCTTTATGTATTTTAGGAGGGCAAAGGTAAGATTTTATAATAAAATAACCAAAAGGAGAATAAAAATTCAGGGGGTAGTGCTAATTTGCAGCATGTTTACCGGAATCATAGAACAAATCGGCATCATTACCGCTGTGGAATCCCTTGGCACTAACCGGCGGTTCGTAATCAGCTCTCCTATTTCTTCCGCCCTGAAGGTTGATCAAAGTGTCAGCCATAACGGCATCTGTTTGACCGTGGAAAAAGTAGATGGTGATACACACCAGGTTACAGCTATCTTCGAAACACTTCAAAAAACCAATGCCTCTTCCTGGAAATCCGGCGATAAGGTTAATCTCGAGCGTTGTCTGCAAATGAACGGGCGGCTCGACGGACATATAGTTCAGGGCCATGTTGATACCACAGGTAACTGTATTGAAATCTCTGACAAAGACGGCAGCCGCGAATTCACCATTGAATTTCCGGAGCAATTCGCGCCACTGGTAATCGAAAAGGGTTCAATTTCACTAAACGGTATCAGCCTCACAATTTTTAACGTCACCAAAAACCATTTTACAGTAGCTATTATTCCATACACTCTGGAACATACCAACCTCAATCAACTGGTACCCGGCGATTCTGTAAATCTGGAATTTGATATAGTTGGTAAATATGTTCACCGGATAGCCGCCCTCAATCTGCCATTAAACCGTTCTTAATCATCGCACCGTTATACCGTTGAAGGAAGGCTTTCACACGTATTTCCAGCTCCCTTTGTACCGCGGCCTCTTCCGCTGCTCCCAATAAATTGATTTTCAACTGTGGATCTTTCCGATAATTATAGAAATAGAGCGCTTTATCTATAGCGGGATGGAATCCCAGCATCCATTCATCGTCGAACACCTGTATATTATCGCCGTAACGGTTATATATATAACGCTTCGAAGTATCGGAAATCCAGGTCCCAAAACTCGTAAAGCTCTCGTTATAACTAAGCAACTCCAGAAGAGAAGGAACAATATCTGTTTGCTGAACAGGAAATGAAAGGGTATCTGCTACACCCCTTCCGGGCTCGTGAAAAAACAAAGGTATCCGGAAGGAATTGTAGGCATTCGCATCATCAGCAATCAATGAACGAACTGAATGATCGGCTACAAAGACAAAAACCGTATTATTGTACCAGGCTTCCTGCTTAATTTTTTCAAAAAACCGGCGGATAGCATAATCTGCATAGCTGATACTTTTCCGGGCCCTGTTCTGCCCGGGCCAATTCTGCTCAAATTCCTTTGGAATGGTATATGGCGGATGAGAGGATATATTAAAAACTGTGGCCAAAAAAGGGGTATCCGCTTCTGCCAGTTTCTGCGCAGTATATTCGAGAAAATAATGATCAAAAATCCCCCAATTGCCATCGTGATGATTCTTGTTTCCGTAATCCTCGCCTGAATAATATTTGTCGATCCCTACTATCCTCGTGAGTTTTTCAAAACCGAAATGATCTTTCTCAGCACCCATGAAAAAAAA
>DATCKB010000325.1:0-2758 GCA_036562505.1 Parasegetibacter sp.
GTACCAGAGTAAAAAAACTTGTCGGCGGATTAGATCTTTGCAGAAAGCTCTTTTCCAGCTTTAAACTTAGCTACTTTTTTAGCTTTGATTTTGATAACCTGACCAGTTTGTGGGTTGCGGCCATTACGAGCAGCACGCTTAGTTACTGAGAAGGTACCGAAACCAACCAGAGTAACTTTACCACCACCTTTCAAAGTTTTAGTAACTGCTTCAATAAAAGAATCTAAAGCAGCGTTTGCCTGAGTCTTGGTAATACCGGCATCGTCAGCAATTTTTGCAATCAATTCAGCTTTGTTCATAGTGGGATGTTTTAATTTTTTATGGTCCGACAAATATAGAAGGTTTTTGCATTCACCAAAATTTTTTTGACGTTTCTGAAGCCCGTTTTCATCGGCTGGAACCCGCACAGGTAAAGGGCTGGTTAAATTTCTTTAAAACCCCGGCCTTTGTAGTCAGCTAAAACCGACTCGCAACAAAACGCTGAAACCCTTTACTGGCAAGGCTTTCAGAAGACATTTGCTGAAATACAGCGTGGTAAAGGGTTTAAGGAGAATTTACGATAATTTTTAAACCACAAAACTATTTTTTTATGTTATCCACATTTATTGCACAATCTGCATAACTGTGCGAAAAGCAACAAATTTATCACCCCATTTCTCCAGTCCCTTCGTTCTTAACTCTTCAGAAAATATGCTGATATACTGATTATATAAAGACTTCGACTCCGCAAAATACTGTGCTGCATAGGTGAGTCCGTCTGTTTCATCAACTTCCAGCAATCGTAATAGTTGAGAATGGGTGAAGCAGCCGGTACCAACTACTTCAGGCATGTGTTCGTTCTGCATCCACTTCAGCCAGGCATCGTGAATATCATAAGAAACTTTGATGGTTACATTGTAAATGAACATGATGTTTTATCTTGATTTGGTTTTTGATCCACAGGGTTTTGTGTTACGGTGTATTAATTTCCAGGAAGACCGGACAATGATCGCTGTGTTTTACATCAGGCATGATGCGGGCTGAAACCAGCGCCGGTACAAGGTTTTCGGTTGCCGAGATATAATCAATTCTCCATCCTTTATTCTGCAATCTTACAGAAGGAAAGCGCTGGCTCCACCACGAATAGTGATGAGGTTCCTTTACGAAATGCCGGAAGGTGTCTACATAACCATTTTCAAAAAGTTTATCCATCCACATTCTTTCTTCCGGCAAAAATCCCGATGATTTTTTATTTCCCTTCGGATCGTGAATATCAATTTCCTTATGAGCAATATTATAATCCCCGCAAATAATGAGTTTGGGCCTTACTGTACGCAGCATATTTATATGTTCAAAAAACTCATCCAGCCAAACATATTTATAGGTCTGCCTGATATCCCCACTTGTTCCCGAAGGAAAATAAGCATTCAGCACTGTCAGATCGCCGAAGTCGGCCCGGATTACTCTTCCTTCTGCATCACTCATTTCATGTCCCGTACCGTAAACAACATTATCGGGTTTGATTTTAGTGAATACCGCAACACCGCTGTACCCTTTCTTTTGCGCAGAAAACCAGTAATGACTGAAGCCCAGGTCTTCAATCGGTTTCGTGTTTACACTGTCTTTATGCGCTTTTGTTTCCTGGATACATATTACATCTGCAGGATCCGTTGCCAGCCAGTCGGTAAATCCTTTATTAATTGCAGCCCTGATTCCGTTTACGTTATATGAAATTATTCTCATGTTTGCGATTAAGTATTCCGGAAGCTTTTCCGGGGTTAAGCATCTGATTTCAGTTTCCGGTGATTTGGATACGGATTATCAAAACCACCGATGCTGAAAGAATAACAAAAGTAAAATTTTGTAAGGTTAGTCCTTTCTCATATCCTGAAATTAAAGTTTTCTATTCTTAACTTCGTTTTATGGAAGGAAAATCGAAACGCATTGTACCAGCTAAGGAACATTATTATCTCGATGGACCCAAGAGCAGGGGATATGAGCTGGCATTCGGATTCAGAGTTTTTATGCAGTTTATGAAGGGATTCAGGCAGCTGCACTTTATCGGACCATGTATAACCGTTTTCGGTTCCGCCCGGTTTGGTCCTGATCATCAATATTATCAGGCTGCCATGGAGTTTGGAAAGCGTATAGCCGGACTAGGATTTACTACCATGACCGGAGGTGGCCCTGGCATTATGGAAGCGGCAAACCGCGGAGCATATGAAAACGGTGGTTACTCCGTAGGTTGCAATATCATATTACCATTTGAACAAAAGGAAAATCCTTATCTGCATAAGTCGGTCACTTTCGAACATTTCTTTGTCAGAAAAGTGTTGCTGGTAAAATACTCCTACGCATTCATCATTATGCCCGGAGGTTTCGGAACACTGGATGAATTCTTTGAAACCATCACCCTCATACAAACCAGAGTGGTTACGCAGTTTCCGATTGTACTTTTCGGTAAAGAATTTCATAAGGAGCTGATGGAGCATATTCAATTCATGGCAGCAAACGGAACGATTTCGCCGGATGATTTATCGCTGGTATTGCTGACCGACGATATCGACGAAGCCATGAATCATATCGCTACCTATATCACCGGAAATTATGTGGTGAAGAAGCGTCGTCCTCTTTGGTGGTTCTTCGAGAAGAAATAATCCTTCTCACGAGGCAGACTAACCGGGTTGACTGTGGGTTTGTGAAATAACAAGCGTAATATTGAATACTAAGTTTCGTATTCCAGATTAGCTCTGATCCACTTCTCAACGCTTTCTACATC
>DATCKB010000326.1:0-3377 GCA_036562505.1 Parasegetibacter sp.
ATCCGCTTCATTGCCGCTTCCTTTCTCCTCACCTTCTTTCACAACAAATCCGCCACCTATGGAGAAATAAGTTTCCGCAATATTTTCGCCCGTATTAAAATCGGCCAGAAAGGTTACTGCATTCGGATGATAAGGTAAGGACTCATTCATCAGAAAAAGTATATCCGCAGCCGGATCGAAACCGATAACCTGCTCTCCGCCAAGTACCAGTTGCTTTTTAGCATTGATCTCATTAAGCATGGGCTGAATCTGAGCCGTATCAACAGTAACCGGATCTGCACCCAGTAAACCGAGTTGCACAGCAATATCAGTGCCGTGTCCCTTCCCTGTTTTGGCTAGTGAACCGTAGAGAAGTCCCTGAACCTTTTTAACATCTTTCAGTTTGTTCAGCGAGGATAGTGTACGGATAAACCGCTCGGCTGCCCTCCACGGACCAAGAGTATGGGAACTGGATGGACCAACGCCGATCTTAAATATGTCGAATACAGATATAGCTTCGTGTGCCAAGACTTAAAGTTTGCACAAAGGTAGAAGTTAAATGTATTCGTACAATGTTAATAAACAGCAATCAGCTCAATATCAAATATTAATATTGAATTTGCAGGGATGAGCAGGTTATTTGTGTATTGCTCGCGAATTTCTTCAGAACCATAACCCAAAGTTGGCGGGAGGTACAACTTGATTTTGCCACCGGGCTTGAGCATCGGAATCGCTTTTTTCCAGCCGTCTATCAGACCGCTTAACTGAAACGCTGTTCCGTTCTGGTTCGAATCAAATGTATTTCCATTTGTCAGTTTCCCGGTGTACTTCACGTAAACTGTATTACAAACACCGGGAGCAAATCCTGACCCGGGAGTGATAATCTCATAATAAAAACCGCTGCAATGTTTTACCAGACCGGTAATATTTTCAGAATCCAGGTAGTCTTCCAGATCATTCACTTCACCGGTTGGCGCAACCAGGGCACAGGGATCATAATTACAAATCGATTTATTATCCTTGTCACATCCTGCGCTAAGCACACTTAATACAATGAAAAAACCAAACACTTTAAACATTTGCATATACATAGATCTTATTTTTGCTATAATCCATTGACCGCTGCCTACTTCAAAACGTTGCATTTATTATAAGTTCTGATCTGAGTCAATTTCTGGTCGTTTGTGCCCTTATATTTCGGGTCGTTTGTACCTCTACATTTGCAACTCAGTTTTTCACCATCAAATCATCACAATACTCCTTCTCGTCTTTTAATCAATACCCGGATTATTTAGTCTGTATCAGTATTATCTGACCGGCCTGCTTTAATCAATTCCTTCACCTCAGCTTCAAATTTCGAACGGGAAATTTCCTCTTCATAAAACTTCCGGTAACCCGACTTTCCATGAAAGAACAATGTAGCAGGAATTGCTCCGCTCCATCTGGGATCAATTAACGGACAGAAATAATCCGCATTGGTTTCATTCAACCAGATAATTTCCGCAGTGATATTATGCTTTTTAGCGAAACCGGCGATTTTTTCAGGATAAAATGAAGGAAGATCCAGCGAAATGAGTAATAAGATTACGCTATCGCTTTTATAACTGGAAGTAATTTCCTGAAAATACGGAATCTCTTCTACGCAGGGCACGCAGAAAGTTGCCCAGAAATTTATGATTAATGGCTGCGTAGATTTTTCCATATACGCCAGCAGATCGGACATTTTCCATTTTTTAATTTCCTGGGCTTCTGCGGATGCCGACATAACTAAAGCCAGTACAATCAGTAATTTCTTCATTTACGGTGTCTGTTTAGATGGATACTTCCTGCGAAAATCCGCAAAATCTACGGTTTTTGAACAACCAGAGCGTTAAATTCACCCTATTAGCCTTTCAATTCCTTTCCTTTCAGCAACAGAAAAACAGCCTCGAAGTCCACATTTATTTATTTTTACATGACCGTCGTTAAACAGAAAGACAGATTTATGAAGAAAGCTTTAAAAATATCCGGAATCCTTTTGTTGATTTTAATGTTACTGGCTTTTATTGCCCCTTTTATTTTCAAAGGGAAAATCATTGAAATCGTTAAAAAAGAAATTAACGCGAACGTTAATGCCAATGTGGCTTTTGACGACCTCGGCTTGTCTTTCTTCAGACATTTCCCAAGAGTTTCTGTCAGTCTTGATAATATTTCCGTTGTGGGAACAGACGCCTTTGCAGGAGATACACTTATAGCTGCAAAAGAAGTGGACGTGGCCGTGAACCTGATGAGTATCATCAGGGGTTCAAATATTCAGGTTCAAAAAGTTTTTTTGAAAGAACCCAAACTGAAGGCATTAGTAAATAAAGAGGGTTTGGTGAGCTGGGATATAATGAAGCCGTCGGAAGACACTTCAGCCGATGATACTGAAAGCGATTTTCGATTAGAATTAGAACATTACGAAATTCAAAACGGATATCTGCTGTACGACGACCGGCAGGCGGATACGCGCGCTGAAATAATGGGCTTGTATCATAGTGGAAGCGGAAATTTTACTGCCGAAGTATTTACACTGGCCACAAAAACAAAGGCTGAAGCGGTGAATTTTTCCTACGAGGCTATACCCTATCTGGCGAATACCGTGGCTGATATTAAGGCTGATATTAAAATCGATAATTCTACCGACACCTATACATTTGATACAAAAGATGTAAAACTGAATGATCTTCGGCTAAACGCCGCCGGTAGTTTTCAGCAGGTGAACGACAGTACTTATTATATGGATATCAACTTCCAGACTCCCGGAAATGAATTCAAAAGTATTTTATCGATGATACCGGCCATATTTAAAAAGGACTTCGATAAAATTAAGACAGAAGGTACAGCTGCGCTTAATGGCATGGTGAAGGGAACCTACAGCAGTACGTCGATCCCGGCCTATGATATCCATCTTGAAATTAAAGATGGTTCTTTCAAATACCCCGACCTGCCCGTGCCGGTGAATAATATTCAGGTGTTGGCGAATGTTAAGAATTCCGATGGCCAGACAGATAATCTCGAAATCAATATTGAGAAAGGACATCTTGAAGTAGAAAAAGAACCTTTCGATTTCAGGCTGATTTTCAAAAACCCTGAAACTGTTCAGTATATCGATGCAGCTATAAAAGGAAAGCTCGATCTCTCCCAGGTGATGAAATTTATCAAACTCGACGAGGGCACTGCACTTGCCGGTTTAATTCATGCAGATATTCAGGCAAAAGGAAGAATGAAAGACCTTGAACAAAAAAGCGGGCCTTTTACAGCAGCAGGGTTTCTGAATCTCAGTAAGCTTCAGTTTGCTTCTAAAGATTTCCCCCAGCCTATCCGCAATGGTGAAGCAAAGATTTATATTGAAAATAATGGAGGAATTGCCGACCAGA
>DATCKB010000329.1:0-6484 GCA_036562505.1 Parasegetibacter sp.
GGCTAATTCTGGCCATTTTTGTCTTCCAGGTAGCAATGGTGTTTAACGACGTCTATCAATCAATGGTGCGAAACCAGTCGCTCGGTTACCCACTTTTTAACGCTACGCTTAACACCTTCGGGGGAATGAGAGGTATGTTTACCGCTGTACAGTCGTACCTCTTTCTTTATATTCCTCTGGTAACTATGAATATCATGAGCCGTGAATTAGGAAGCGGTTCCATCAAACTATTATATTCTTCGCCGCTTACTAATCGTCAGATTATACTGGGTAAATATTTTGCCCTTGTAGGTTTCGGGTTAGCGCTGGTGCTGGTACTAGCTGTGTTCGGTACATTTGCGGCACTTACTATTGATAAGGTTGATATTCCGGTAATCCTCTGCGGGTTACTTGGCATATTCCTTTTGATTTGCGCTTATTCGGCAATCGGACTTTTCGTTTCCTCACTTACTTCCTATACCGTTGTTGCGGCAATGGGTACTTTAGGGATTTTTGCACTGCTGAACTATGTAAAAGATGTAGGTCAGGAAATTGAAATTGTTCGCGACATTACCTTCTGGCTGGCAATTTCCGGCAGAGCGGCAACATTTGTTCAGGGTCTCATAACCAGTGAAGACCTGCTCTATTTTCTGATTGTGATTGGCATGTTCCTGGCATTTACCATCATCCGCCTTCAATCGGGTCGTGTTAAAACTACCTGGATGGCCAATACCATGAAATATCTCGGAGTGTTTGCACTGGCTATGACGGCAGGATACTTCAGCGCGCAACCAAAGCTGATGGGCTATCTCGATGTAACGCATAACAAGGCGAATACACTCACCAAGGCAAGTCAGGAAGTGATGTCTAAGCTGGATGATGACCTCACTATAACCACATATAGTAATATGTTAGGACCGCATTACGGATTTGCGATGCCACAGAATTATAAAAATGATGTTTCTATGTTCAGGCATTATATCCGTTTCAAGCCTGACATTAAAATGAAATATAAATTCTATTATCATAAAACGGAAAACGAGCACCTCGACCGCCAGTTCCCGACTCTGGATGATAAGCAAAGAATGGATACCCTCAGAAAACTGCTGAATATCAGGTTCCCTGTTTCATCTTATGATGACATAAAAGACGAAGTGGATCTTGAGCCTGAGAAATTCAGGTTTGTTCGGTTACTCGAAAGAGCAAACGGGAAGAGAACTTTCCTGCGTATTTTTGACGATGGTCAGGTATTCCCTTCCGAAGCGGAAATATCCGCGGCAATGAAGCGTATCACAATGGATGATCTTCCGGTTATCGGATTTCTTACCGGGCATGGTGAGCGCTCCAGTACAAATTCTACTGATAGAGGGTATAAAATCTTTGCTCAGGAAAAAACTTTCAGATATGCACTGATAAATCAGGGATTCGACTTCGCGAATATCAGTCTGGATAAACCAGTGCCGTCGAATATCCGTACGCTGGTAATAGCAGAATTACGTTCTGCCCTTACAGAAGCAGAAACCGTTCATCTGAATGAATATATCAACCGGGGCGGGAACCTGGTAATTGCAGGTGAACCAGGAAGAAATGAATATATGAGTGTGGTAACAGATCAGATTGGTGTCAGATTTGTTCCGGGTATTCTGGTTAAACCAACTGAAGATTATCAGCCCGATTTAATGCTTTTAAGACCAACCAGACAGGCGAGAGAATTTTCCTACATCTTTGCAGGAATGGCAAGACGCCGGGCTGTTCTTACTATGCCGAGATCCGGGGCTGTGGAAGTGGCTGAAGACAAAGGGTTTAAAATAACTCCATTGTTTACTACAGATTCTTCAGGAAGCTGGAATGAGATTGAAACTACTGATCTGATTGATGATACCGCTGTTTATAATCCTGCTGTTGAGGTGAAGAAACCATATATTACGGTGATGGCTATGTCTAGAATGGTTAACGGGAAAGAACAGAAAATTGTGGTGACCGGTGATGCTGACTGGATGAGTAACGCAGAACTTTCACTAACCCGGCCAAAAGTAAATGCCGGCAATTTTACCGTGATAAGTGCGGTGTTCGGATGGATGGCTGATGGCGAAGTGCCGATTGATATGCGACGTGATCAGCCTCGCGATCGTGCTCTGAAGATCGGTGAAGATGGTTGGAATATCTGGAACATCATGCTCAAGTGGGTTTTCCCCGGATTACTTGCGGTGGCCGGAATACTGATCTGGATCAGAAGAAGAGGAAGATAACAGATTTGATTGATACGCATTCCATGAAGATGAACACCACAATGTTTCGTTTTCATGGAATGTTTTTTACTACAATTTATGGCGTTTATAACAGACAAACAGACCCTAGACGATCTGAATATTTTTGGGAGACATGGAAAACAATCTGTTTTCAGCCTGTTCAATTTCACCTATACAAAAGGCGGAGCAGATTTGCTGGAACGAATGTTCCGGAACCCAATGAATGAGGCATCCGCAATTAATAAACGGAGCAGACTGATTCGTTTTTTTCAGACTGCCAGACTGTCCTTTCCATTTAAAAGTGAATGGTTTGACGCAATTGAACCGTACCTGGAAAATACCGATACACGAAGTAGGCTTTCGCATGCCGACAATAATCTGGAAAGAAAGTTCCGGAATCTGATCGGATCGGACACCGATTATCAGCTTATTGCAAAGGGAGTATTCGGTGTTTATTCCATTCTTTATACCTTCCGGCAGTTTGTTGAGTCAATGGAAAAGTCGTCTGCCGGCTCTTCCTGGGATGAAGAGATGGTTGTGATAAAGACTTTACTGAGTGAACCCGATTTCCATAAACTGTATCAGCAGAAGTTACCGAAGAAATTATCTTTCGAGGAATCGGCAGAATATGATAAGTTGTTCCGGTTCATTCACAGAAACACTATAACCCGTTTGCTCTCATATATTTACAGCCTGGATGTTTATATTTCTGTGGCAAGTGTTGCAGAACGCTACGGATTCGTTTTCCCTTCAGCGTTAGATGCGAATGACCACCGGGTGGAACTTGTAAACGTATATCACCCCCATCTGGAAAAACCCAGGGCAAACTCGATTAGAATTGACCCTCAGGGCAATGTAGTATTTCTGACCGGCGCAAATATGGCGGGTAAATCTACTTTTATGAAGTCGTTGGGAATAGCTCTCTATCTGGCTCATATGGGATTTCCGGTTCCGGCCGAAAGAATGGAGTTTTCGGTTCGCGATGGTTTGCTGACGACGATTAATCTGGCTGATAACCTGAATATGGGATTCAGTCATTTTTATGCAGAAGTGTTAAGAGTTAAGAAAATAGCCCGCGAAGTGAATTCGGGAAAAAACATGTTTGTCATATTTGATGAGTTGTTTCGGGGAACCAATGTGAAAGATGCCTGTGAAGCTACTATTGCTATTGTGGGTGCTTTTGCAGAGCGGACGAACAGTATGTTTATTATATCCACTCATATAATGGAAGCCGGAGAAGTGTTGCGCGATCAATTCAGGAATATTCAGTTTCTCTTTCTGCCTACAAAAATGGAAGGAACTAAACCCTTATATACTTATCAGCTGGAGAAAGGGATCACCTCTGATCGCCACGGCATGATTATCATCCAGAATGAAAAAATCATCGATATTCTTCGAAACGGAAAGAAAAAGACAATCACAGCTTAAGCAATACTGGTTTACGATCAGTAACACCTGGAAATCGAAATAATTAATCAATTAAAGAACGGCTAGTGGCATCGAATATGGATAAAGTATTTATTACAGATAAACAGACACTTGAAGACCTGAATATAACGGGAAGGTATCGGCCCGATTCATTGTTCAGTATTTTTAATCAGACAAAAACAGGTGGTGGTGAGAAGTTGCTGGATGAAATGTTTCATCATCCGCTTACAGATCCGGATCTGATCAATCAGCGAAGTAATAGATTTTTATATTTTCAGCAAAATCAGTTAGCCTTTCCCGTTGAAACCATTGTGTTCAACGAAATGGAAAATTATCTTCATTCCGGTGGAGGGAGAACATTTTTCGGTTCTTTTTTTCAGGTGGTGCGCTTGTACGCATTGAAAGCAATGGGATTACGAACTGAGTTCGAACAATTGATAAAGGGACTAGGTGCTACTGCAGTGGCCTTGAATCATCTAAATAAGTTTTTCTCAGAACTTATGATGGAGGATCCGGAAAATCCGCTGAAAACAGAAATACAACAGTTTCTGGAGCTTTATAACTCTGTGGCACTTCAATGGTTGCCGAACTTTACGCAGGAACAAAAAATGAATCTGTTTCAACTGGTTGCGCGGGATCATCATTTAAGAAACAGCCTCGCTAAGGAGTTGAAAAAAGTGTTACAGCTGGTTTATAATCTGGATGTATATATTTCGGTTTCCCTGGTTGCAGCAACGAGAGGATTGTCGTATGCCAAAGCATTACCCGCAGAGAAGTACCTGATAAAAGCAAATAATTGCCGGCACATCGCTATAGAAAATGGTGTTGGAAATCCTGTTCTTATTGATTCCTCGAACAATTTGCTTTTTCTTACCGGAGCTAATATGGCCGGCAAGTCTACCTTCATGAAATCACTGGGTACAACATTGTATCTTGCTCATATGGGTTTTCCGCTTGCTGCGGACGATATGGAATTTTCGGTTAAGGATGGTGTTTATACTTCTATTAATGTGCCTGATGATATCAATCAGGGATACAGCCATTTTTATGCAGAAGTGCTTCGTGTGAAGAACGTTGCGGAAGAAGTAGCGTCGGGAAAGAACCTGCTGATAATATTTGATGAACTCTTCAAGGGCACAAATGTAAAAGACGCATTTGATGCTACCCTGGCGGTTTCCGAGGCTTTTTCAGAATATAAGAACTCGGCATTTGTGATTTCTACTCATATTGTTGAGGTAGGGGAGACCCTGCAGCAGAACGGACATGCGGGTGTGCTGTTCCGTTATATGCCTACTGAGGTAATCGACGGGAAGCCTCGTTATCCCTACACTCTGCGCACAGGAATCAGCAGCGACCGACATGGTATGGTGATTATTAAGAATGAGAAGATTCTGGAAATCATTAAGGGTGATGAGGAGGTCTGAACCTGATAACTCCGGTCTGTTATTTATCCCCGTAAAATTTTTTCCATCTTTTTCCCTTTGGCCAGTTCGTCAACCAGCTTGTCAAGATAGCGGGTATTCCGCGTCAGTGGATTTTCAATTTCTTCTATACGATATCCGCAGATCAGACCGGTAATCAGATGTGCATTCGGATTCAGATTTGCTTTCTGAAAGAATGTTTCGAATGTTGCGTTTTCTTTAATGAGCTCTTCGAGTTTTTTGTTGTCGAACCCTGTCAGCCATTCTATTACCTTATGAAGCTCTTCTTTCGTACGTCCTTTCTTCTCAACCTTCTCCACGTACATCGGATACACCGAGGCGAAACTCATTTTTGCAATTCGTTCATTATGTTTATCTGATGGTTGCATGGTAATATTATTGTCCGTTAAGTTACTAAAATGACTGCTACGAACAGCCGTTTTTTCTGAAATCCGGTTATTTTTCTCTAACTGTTACACGGCAACCTGATTTTCTCCGGGTAATTTTTCTTCAGCAAATCTGAATGCGATCCGTTGATAGAATCGAACTGCTCTGGGATGGGTTGCCGAAGGAACCCTGATATAATGTACTCACACAGTACTAAAATATGTGCCGTTTTAAAAGGAATTATCGGTGAGAACAATAATTCGGTTAATTTCACACTTGAAACTTTCACCCGGAGCAAACAAAACTGAATTGCTGATTGTTATTAAATAGCTTTACCTAGTTGGAAAAAAAGGCTTACATAATGAACGGGAACTTATAGACGAACTGAAAGCTGGAAATACGGCAGCTCTGGCAACTATATATTATCATTATTTTGACACCCTGTTTCTTTATGCCTATAATGTATTGAAGGATCAGGGATTAGCAGAAGATATAGTACAGGAGCTGTTTATCAGTTTATGGAACAGAAGAGAGTCACTCCAGATACGTACCTCGCTTCAAACATATTTATTTACTTCGAACCGTTATCAGATTATTAAGGCAGTGCGGTCAAGAGTTCAGAACTCGTCCTTATTTCAAAACCTGGAAGAGCGAATTCTTACCAGTTCAGATTCGGACGCTCTGTTATATAGTAAGGAACTCAGGGATAGAGTGACGAAGATTGTCAGTCAACTTCCTGAAAAATGCCGCGAAATATTTTTATTAAGTCGCGAACAGCAGTTGTCTAACACCGAAATAGCCAGAAAGCTGAATATCTCTGTTAAAACAGTTGAGAATCAAATTACTATAGCATTACGCAAAATCAGGGAAGCACTGGGAATCTTAATGGCTTTTTTACCTTTCGTATCCTGATTTCATATAATTAAATAAAATATACGTTTTCCGTTTGGGGGAAGCTGTTCATTTTTTACACTCTGTGGAAAGATTAACACGTTTTGGAAAAAGAGGAATTTATACAAC
>DATCKB010000332.1:0-3888 GCA_036562505.1 Parasegetibacter sp.
GTCCTGGTGTGCGCCCTGCCGTGGATTTGTTCCAACGATGAGAAAATACTATAAAGAATTTAAGGATAAAGGAGTGGAATTTATTGCCGTGTCATTTGATGATGATAAAATTAAGTGGGAGGATGCAATGAATAGCCTTAAAATGGAATGGAAACAAGGAATAGTTGAAGGAGGTTTTGGGGCCAATTCGCCGGTGAAAAATATGTTCCAGATAAAAAGTATCCCGCATATAGTTGTAATCGGGAAAGACGGAAAGATAGCGGAGACTCTGGATTTTTATACCAAAGAAAAGCTACCTGAACTTCTTACAAAACTCACATCGTAGAATTATTATATTATGAATGACCTGTTGAAAGAATTCGCCGGCCAGGCCGCGACTGCCCTGCTTCGTTACTACGTGATAGCCGGAATAGCCTTTGTTGTCTTTTATCTATTATTTGCAGAGGTGCTTCATAAGAATAAAATACAGGAACGTTATGCTTCGAAAAAGGATTTCCGGCGGGAAGTTTTGAACTCTTCTGTATCTGCAGTTATCCTTGCTACGGTAGCCTTTCTGGCGAGCTCAAAATGGATAGCGCCATACACGTTAATTTATACAGATAAGTTTGAATATCCACTTTGGTGGATGCCTGTCAGCGTATTTCTTTCACTGGTCATTCATGATACTTATTTCTACTGGATGCATCGCTTACTGCATCATCCGGCGTTATTTAAGTTTACACATTTGTTGCATCATAAATCAACCAACCCCTCTCCCTGGACAGCTTATTCTTTTCATGTGCTTGAAGCCGTAGCTGAAGGTGCTGTGGTGCTCGTGCTGGTATTTGTTATTCCTTTGCACCCGGTATCTATCAGTATGTTTGCCCTTGCTGCTCTGTTAATCAATGTTTACGGGCACCTCGGTTATGAAATCGCACCAAAATGGTTCCGGAAATCTTTTCTCTTCGAGTTTGTAAATACTTCCACCTATCACAATCTGCATCACTCGAAATTTAAAGGAAACTACGGCCTGTACTTTCGGGTGTGGGACAGGTTATTAGGTACTGAACACCCTGACTATGTAAAGATCTACGATCGCATACAGGAGAAAAGATTCGGAAATGAAGGAACTGTCCAACCCTCACCAATAGCCGCTAATCAAAAAGCTGTTCGCCTTCAGCAGGAAATTGAGTAGTTTTGGATAACAAAACTATTTAACATGACCAGGTTCTTCAGAAATTTTCTTGCCCTTGTTGTTCTAACAGGTATGGCTGGTGGATTAGTTGCTCAAAATACGGGCGACCGTAATCCTACCCTTAAAATAGGTGATCCTGCACCTGCAATCAATGTAATAAAGTGGACAAAAACTAAGGGTTCTGAAGTTGCCCGGTTCAAAGAAGGCGAAGCAGTCAACCTTGAACCAGGTCAGGTATATGTGGTAGAATTCTGGGCGACCTGGTGCGGGCCTTGTAAAATGGGCATGCCTCACCTGAGCGAACTTGCCCGCCACTATCAGGGCACGGTAACTTTTATGGGAATCTCTGTTAAGGAAAACAGGCAGAGTGGAAATTCTGAGTATATTTCTAAGGTAGAGGATTTTGTGAAGCACAGATCTGCGAGTATGGATTATAACGTTGGAATTGACGGTCCTGAAAATATCATGAACAACACCTGGCTGGTACCGGCAGGTCTGAGAGGAATCCCGGCAGCTGTTGTGGTTAACAAAGAAGGAAAGATCGGTTGGATGGGACATCCTATGTTCGGACTGGATGCCGCAATAGAACTTGCTCTGGCCGGTAAACTTGATGCAAAAACAGGTCAGGCTCTGGTAGATGAGAATAATAAGAATACCGCAATATGGAGCAGCCATACCCATCTGGTTAACAAGGCACTCGAAGCTAAGGATTTTGCAACCGCAAAGAAATACCTCGATGAAATGGATAATGCAGTTCCCGGCTTTGCACTTTGGACCACCCAGAACCGATATAAGCTGCTTAGTTTTACAGATAGCGCAGCTGCAAAACAATTGGCGGAAAAACATTTCCAGGCTAATTATCTCGGAGAAGAATCTCTCATGATGCTGGGAACTTTTATTGTTGAAAACGATTTACAGCATCGTGATTATGATTTAGCATTGAAGATGCTGTTACGAGTGCGTGAACTACAGGTAAATTCTCACACTAATGTCCGCCTTAATGATTTCATCGCCAGATCATATGCCGCGTTAGGAGACTACACCAACGCAGCAAAATTTCAGGAAGAAAATCTGAAACTTGCCCAGGCAGCCGGCTCCGGAGTAGACGCAGCGCAGAAACGTCTCGACGAATACAAAGAAAAAATTAATAAATAGAGGAATAAGAACAAACAAATAGAGGAATTTTACAGGTAATAACCTACTGAATAAATATCGCCTACAGGCAAAGTTTTATTAGTCTGTAAGCGATATTTTTTCATTTAATCCCTTTCATATATTATTTTGGATCAATTTGGAATTCCCGAATTTTACTTAGGTTTACAGTTCTTTTGATCCCACAGTTTTGAAAAACACAGACCTACATAATGAGACGGAAATAGTGAGGGGAGTGAGTGAAGGAGATACCCGCGCATTCAGGCAGCTCTACGATCATTTTTCGCTTTGCACTTAAATTTACTGATCATCATCAGGCAGCAGAAGATATAGCTACTGAGATTCTTCTTAAGGTTTGGGAAAACAGATCCGGTTTCACAGAATGGAATAAACTAAAATCCTTCTTATTTACCAGTGTCCGTAATGCTTCTATTAATTACCTACGCGATGAGAAGAGGCATGCTGCACATCATGACCAGATACTTCGGGAAACGACGCCGGAATACATTCATGAAATTATGCATCATCCTGTATCAGAACAAGTGTTCGCCCAGATTGAAGATCTGATCAGGCTTTTACCAGAGAAAATGAAATCAGTTTTAATCCTGCAACTTCATGGACTGAGTAACAATGAAATAGCCCTCAAAATGGGGCTGGCAGAGAAAACTGTACGTAATCTGAAAGTTGAAGCGCTGAAGATGCTCAGAATTGAAATACTAAATAAAGAAAGCTTCTCTCTTTTGTTTTTCACAGTTTTAGCCGGGCTGCAGTCTTAAAAATCGTTGATTCGGGTCGTTATCAATACGGAATATCCATAATAAAAGATATTCTCGATCTAAAAAAATGGGTAACAATCATCGTCCTAGAAAAATTTTCTGAGTTTCGGGACAAATCGCACCTAAAGGTGGTATTAATCATAGTCGACGACCAAATTTGGTAAACATGCCTGTCATAAACGAAAAAATAGCTGATCTTTTGATCCGGCACCTGGAAGGTGAACTGAATCTGCATGAACAGGCCCAACTGCGGGAGTGGCTGGACGATTCGCCCTTGCATGAACAAATAGCGAAAGAGTTTATGGAAGAAGAGAATTTACAGGCGAATCTTTCAGCTCTCGTATCTAAAGAAAAGAGTTGGGAAAAGTTTCTTCAATCTGTGCCCCTGACGCAACGTGTTCAGTCGGACCCTCAGGTAATTAAACTGAAATCCCTCAGAAAACTTTTCGGGTGGACAGCCGCAGCAGCATCAGTTGTACTGTTGGTTAGTTTAGCTATATACTTTTTTAATGCAAATCGGGAGTCTGCTTCCTTCGTAATGGAACACACACAAGGAAATAACGATATTGAACCAGGTCATGATGGTGCCATCCTCACACTTGCGGATGGTTCTCAGATAGTGCTGGATAGTGTAGCTAATGGTGTGATTGCGCTTCAGAACGGTTCGCAGGTGGTACTTGAAAATGGCCGGCTTACTTATGGTACAGCGGGAAAAGCAGCAGATGAAATTGTATATAACACAGTCACCACTCCGAAAGGAAGACAATTCAGTTTGTTATTACCAGA
>DATCKB010000345.1:0-10871 GCA_036562505.1 Parasegetibacter sp.
CCGATATGTGGGAAACCATGTATGCCAGCCATGGAGTTGGTTTGGCTGCACCACAGATTAACAAACCTATTCGTGTATTTGTACTCGATAGTGCTCAGGTATTTGAATCACAGGAAGATGAAGAAAAGGATGAATTCCCCGATGCGCCCGGTATTAAACAGGTTTTTATCAATCCACATATAATCGATTTAACCGGGGATGAATGGTCTTATGAGGAAGGCTGTCTGAGTATTCCGAAAATCAGGGAAGATGTTTACCGCCCCGAATCAGTCACAGTGGAATATCTCGACGAAAATTTTAAACCTCACACAAAAACATTCAACGGTCTAACCGCCAGAATTCTTCAGCATGAATATGATCATCTGGAAGGTAAGTTGTTTATCGACTACCTCAAACCACTGAAGAAAACCCTCATCAAACGCAAGCTGGATGATATTTCAAAAGGAAAGGTGAAGGTTGATTATAAAATGACCTTTCCTCAGAAATAGGTTTACAGTTAAAATGAACCTCTGACTACAGCAAGAAATTTATTTAGATTCTGCTTCGTGGAACTGGGTTTACAGGAACTGTTCTTTACTCTGTTTTTAAGCGCGACTGAATATATCCGCGCCATTTACTTTTGACCCCTTCCATATCTGCCGGTAAAGGTGATTCAAAAACCACCCTCTTTCTGGTAGCAGGGTGATCGAAGCCCAGAATTTGTGCGTGCAGGGCATGACGCGGACAAATAGCAAAGCAATTATCCACGAACTGCTTGTATTTACTAAACACGGTTCCCTTTACAATACGGTCGCCTCCGTATAACTCATCATTGAACAGGGGATGACCGATATGTTTCATGTGTACCCTTATCTGATGCGTTCTTCCCGTTTCAAGCTGACACTCTACCAGCGTTACATACCCGAAACGTTCCAGCACCTTATAGTGAGTTATTGCTTCTTTTCCATGTTCACCATCAGGGTAGGCCTCAAATAATTTGCGGAATCGCTGGTGACGACCCACATGCGCAACGATAGTGCCCGAATCCTGCTCCACATCACCCCAAACCAGCGCAATATATTTCCTGTCGATGGTATGATCGAAGAATTGTTTAGCCAGACTACTCACAGCTCTTGCAGTTTTGCCGATTACCATCAATCCGCTCGTATTTTTATCAATCCGGTGAACCATTCCGTATCTCGGCAAGGTTTCTTCTGAAAGTTCTGCGTTTTGTTTCAGCAGATACCAGGCTACACCGTTGATCAGCGTACCGGATGGATTACCCGAACCGGGGTGCACGACCAGTCCGGGTGTCTTATCAATAATCAGCACCTCTTCATCTTCGTAAGCTATATTAAAAGGAACTTCTTCAGGAATAATCTGTTCTCCGGCAGATTCATGATGCGAGTAAATGGTGATTTCATCAAGTGGCCTCACTTTATAATTACTCTTCACCTGCTTACCGTTTACCAGTACCCGTCCGGCTTCAATCGCCTGTTGCACTTTATTGCGCGTGGCGCCCTCAACACGGTTCATCAGAAATTTATCAATCCTGTAAGGCTCCTGACCTTTATTGGTACGAATGACCTGTCGCTCATACAGGATATCCTGGCTCTCTTCCGCCTCCGCCTCATTATTATCATTAAATATTTCTAAATCCTCCGTCATACCTGCAAAAATGAAGCATTATAAGGAGAATGCAAAGAAGACATTCCGTGCTTCGCAAAGATTACACTATCTGCCCTTCAGGCCTGTCAGTAAAGAAAACACGATAAATACTGTATAACGGAGGTATATTTGCACCACAGAACATTAGGTACTATGATACAGGAGCTGACTTATATTGATTTGGGGCTGAAGGATTATAAAGAAACCTGGGATTTACAGGAGCAGTTACTTCGCGAGGGACTGGACATAAAATCAGAAGCGAGAGCGCAGAATATCACAAATCCTTTTGAGGTAAATACGCAGCATTACCTGCTGTTTGTAGAACATCCTCCTGTTTATACGCTGGGTAAAAGCGGACAAATGGAGCATGTCTTAATATCCGACTCCGAGAGGGAAGAAAAAAATATCCAGTTTTTTAAGATAAATCGCGGTGGTGATATCACCTATCACGGACCGCAGCAATTGGTTGGTTACCCCATCCTTGATCTGGAAAAATCGGAAACCGACATAGGAAAATACCTTCGGAACCTTGAACAGGTAATTATAGATAGTATTGCCGAATATGGAATTAAAGGCGATCGTTTACCCGGCGAAACTGGTGTGTGGCTCGACCCCCATATCAAAGGAAAAGAAAGAAAGATTTGTGCTATGGGTGTGCGCTGCAGCCGCTGGATAACCATGCACGGCTTTGCACTGAACGTAAATAATGATCTCAGCTACTTCAATCATATTGTGCCCTGCGGTATTCCCGATAAACAGGTAACTTCTATTAAAAATGAAATCGGTCGTGATGTGCCAATGGCAGAGATAAAAGCCGTTGTTTTGAAACAGTTCCTGAGAATTTTTAATTTCGAGATCAAAAATCCTTCGGAATAAACAGCTTGTGTTTTTCGATCAGCTTATCGCCATCGTATAATTCAAAATTAAACCAACCCGATTTAAGAAAATTGGCCTTATCCAGGTTGAGCAGCACTTCTTTCAGCTTCTTCAACTCAAAAATCATCTGATTGGTTTCAGGATCAAAAAAGCGGAGTGAATAATTTCGGCTATACGCCAATGGAAGTGAGATCGTTACATTTCCATCAGGTGAAGTATATACATAAACAGAGGGTTTGAAAACTTCCTTCTGCGGAATCTGCTTTTTCAGGATGCTGTCTACCCGGCTCATGATGGGATCCGGTGTAGTTTTAACTTCCTCCTCCACTACCGTCGAAGTGGTGTCCAGTACCGGAGTTTTGGCTTTTGCAAATATATATTCACCGTTGTCCAGCAATATGTATAAACGATAATACATGCTGTCGTAAGGAGCCGTAGCATCCACGTATCCGTTTTCCGGAAGGGTAGGGTCGGGAAGGGTGAGGATAGATTTGAATCCGGTTTTTTCGGCTGCGGAACGCTGAATACTAATCTGTTTTACAACAGGGTAGTTATTCTTCCAGCTGATCACTACTTTTCCATTGGGAAGTTTCTTCAGGGAGAACTCAGGCAGGGTGTCCTGACCAAATGCCGAACCAGCAATAAAGACTGCAAATACTAACAAGATTGATTTTACCTGAAGATGCCACATATCAGAACAGAAAAATGATTTGGATGTTTTTTAAGCCCTGCAAATATAAGGTTAATGACCTGAAGGGAAAGTTAAACTACCCGGAGCAAGGGAACGGTTCCCCTGTAAGCCTCCGCAATGAATAATTAAAACCTTTGATCCCTCCGGAAAATACCCCTTGCGTACCAGGTCATAAAATCCGTAAAACAACTTGGCAGAATACACGAAATCTGTTGGTATTTCCTCATACTCGTATAACTCATTCATGAAGGAAATCAGCTCAGGAGTTTTTTTCGCATAACCGCCGAAGTGATAATGATGCAGAATTTCGTGGGGAGGCTGGGTATAACCTGCAGGCATAAACTTTACTACATCGGTATCCAGCTGAAAATTATTTTTTAGTACACTGATGCCCGTAATATGAATCGGGGAATTTACTGCCCTTAAGAGTCCGCTCATCATCGCAGATGTGCCCACTGCGCACAGGATATGCGTATAGGGGAGCGGGCGCGGTAATGATTCGAGAAGGGTAGCCGCACCTTCAATTCCCAATTCATCAAAGCCTCCCTCGGCTATCGTCCAGGCTCCCGGATACCTCTGCTTTATTAAATCCATTAAACGCTTCTTACCCGGTTCGTCATACTGTTCGCGCGACACAAAAAACAGTTCCATTCCCCATGCCTGCGCATCCGATAATGTCGGTGAAAGCCGGGCTGGTTGTTCACCTCTGATAATACCAACAGCCTTCAGGTTCATTTCGTGAGCACAAAAGGCAGCTGCAGCAATATGATTGGAGTACGCTCCTCCGAAGGTTACAAATTGTTTAATTCCGCGGTGTTCAATAGTTTCCAGATGTACACGGAGTTTAAACCACTTATTACCCGAAACAACCGGGTGAATAAGATCAAGGCGAAGTACTTCGGCTTTAATTCCCTCTGGTATCTGATACGTCAATGATTGCAGAGCAGGCGTAATAAACAGGTTCTTTAAACGTTGAAATGCAGAGCGGGAATATTTTTCCTTGCCAAACATGATATTTTTATATTTTCGCCAATGTTAGTTGAAGTTAATCAATACCCGACACCAACTGAATAAATAATTAGAAATGGTTAAACCTAGTTTACTGATACTCGCAGCCGGAATGGCGTCAAGATATGGAAGTTTAAAACAAATAGTCGGATTTGGTCCGGCTGGCGAAACTATCATGGATTATTCCATTTACGATGCCATTCGCGCTGGCTTCGGAAAGATTGTGTTTATCATCAGAAAAGACTTTGCAGAGGATTTTAAAGCCAGATTTGATGCGAAACTGAAAGGAAAAGTAGAAGTGGAATATGTTTTTCAGGAGATGGATGCCCATATGAACGGATATTCCGTTCCTTCTGAGAGATCAAAACCCTGGGGTACTGCTCACGCTGTTCTTTGTGCTAAAGATGTAACCCGGGAACCGTTTGCAGTAATTAATGCGGATGATTTTTACGGAAAAGATGCTTTTGTAAAAGCATATGAATTCTTAACAAAGGATGTTAATCCCCGGTTATATGCAATAATCGGATATAAACTTTCCAATACTCTTTCAGATCACGGAACAGTGAGCAGGGGTGTGTGCGAGGTAGATGGTGAGGGATATCTGGCAGGTATTAACGAACGCACCAAAATCGGTCGCGTAAACGGCAAAGTGATGTATGAAGAAGACGGACAATCCGTGGAAGTTCCTGAAAATTCTTCCGTTTCTATGAATTTCTGGTGTTTCGATCAGGATGTTTTTGATGTAACAGAAAGAATGTTTCATGCGTTTCTGGAAAAACACAGAAACGAGCCGAAATCAGAGTTCTTTATTCCCATCGTAGCCGATCAGTATGTTAAGGAAGGTTCGGGTAAAGTGAAAGTAATTCCTACGCAGGCTCAATGGTTTGGAGTAACTTATAAAGAAGACGCTCCTGTCGTAAAAGATAGTATAGATAAACTCGTTGCTGAAGGAGAATACCCTTCAGATTTGTGGGGTTAGTAGCTTTTTACTACAAAGATGCATTCCTTAATCCGTTGCACCTGATTCACCCGGTCGATTCCTTTAACCGAAGAATAACCCGGAAGTCTGATAGATAATTCTGCACTATCTTTTTTCAGTGCCTCAACAGCACGGAAAATATTCTTTTCCTTGATAGCGAAAACTACACCCTCAGCTGTAATCTGTTTTCCGCTGAGTATACCCACAATCTCGCCGTTATTGTTGAACAGCGGAGCTCCTGAGTTACCCGGATTGGCAGAAATAGCTATCTGATAGGTTACCGTATCGCCACGATATCCGGTATTTGCACTCAAATAACCTTTTCCATATACAATTTCTTTTCTTGGATAACCTAATGTGAAGACTTCTTCTCCTAATTCAGAACTTTGTTTTTTAATGCCATAGGGAAGATGTTTTATCGGTTGGAACCGCTTATCGCAGATCTTCAGAATCGCAACATCAATTGAATCGCTGGAATAAACCACTGCAGCCTTAAAATATTCCCCTTTATTATTTTCTACATAAACCGAATCAGAAGCTTTCACGACGTGTGCGTTCGTAATGATAAAGCCTTTACCGTCGATCAGAAATCCGGTACCATCACGTTTTGAAGGTGTGAGAGCTATACTGTTTTCTTTTTCCTTGAATTCAGAATCGAGTTTGGAAATCTGTTGTTTGGTACGATTTAATTCATTTACGAGGTTGAGGTACTGAACCTCAGATTTTTTTGACGCAGGGGCAAATGAAACTACCAGTCCGCTTATCACAAGTGCTGTAATACCGGCGATAGATGCAGCAACCGAAATAGTTTTACGATACTTGCCGGCCAACTGAACCAGTTTCCCTTGTTTAGGAGCATTGGAGCCGCTGATCAGGCCTTCCGATACTAGGGAGCCGTGAACATTGCTAAGCATATTCTTTAAACGCTTGCGCTCACCAAAACTTTCCATCTCTTTCATAAAGGCAATCTGCTCTGCTACCAGTTGTTCCACAACAGGATCTGACTTTCTCAACTCTTCAAAAACAGCCAGTTCTTCTCCAGTCAGGTCGCCGATCAGGTACCGTTCAACCGTTTCTGTAAGCTTCAACCTATCCATTATTCACCGGTTTTAATATAACGTGAAAAAAATATTTTCTTAAGCCGCATCAGGCATTTGTACTTCTGGTTTTTTGCATTATCAGCATTGGTGTACCCGAAATTGCGGGCTATCTCCACCATATTCTGCTGATGAACGTAATAGGCTTCCAGCAATCTCCTGCACGGCTCGCCCAGGTTCTTCATAGCAAGTTCCATCCTCATAAAATCCATTTCCTTTCTGCGGTGCATTTCCAGTTCATCGTCTGATTCCAGCGGCTCATCAGTGAATTCGATACTATTATTCTGCTTAGACGCCAGCTGTAATTTTTTTAACCAGATTCTTCTGGCTACTGAGTACAGATAGGTTTTCAATAGGCTATTCAGTTCAAAACGGCCGGTTTTTACCTTTTCATAAAGTACCATAATGGTTTCCTGAAAAACATCCCGGGCATCATCTGCCGATCCGCTGTTATTCAGAATCATGGTCTGCACCATGTTATAGTATTGCTTATATATAGATTTAACCGCCTTCTCGTCATTCGCCGCCAACCCCATCAATAACAGCAGGTCATTATTTTCTTCCACTCTATATTGTTTAATACGGTTTCTAAACAATGGTAACCCAAAAAATAAACTTAAAAAAATATTTAGAATAGCGGGTTACCTTTTCCAACTTACAGTATAAATATGAAATTAACGTTTCACACTTCAAAAATCTAAAAAATGAAAAAATTACTGGTTGTTTTAGCTATTGGCGCTTTCGCCGCTTGTAACAATGCTGCTGATTCTAACGAAACTAAAGTTGATTCTGCTGCTCTGAAAGCTAAAGAAGATTCAATTCAGGCTGCTATTCAGGATTCTATCAAAGCTGCTATGGATTCTACTGGTGTTCAGCAAGATTCTACTGCTGCTAAAGAAGAAGCTCCTGCTAACTAAGCATTTTTTGGCTGATTATCAATTATCTGAATCAGCTTTTAAATATTGAAAGTCCTCCCGGTTCGGGGGGCTTTTTTTTGCCCTTTACTTTCTGTATCTGAGTTATCTGCATAGATTATCCGACCGATATGATAGTTGCCTGAACGTGTTCTATTACCGACGGGTCGCCAGCGACGAAAAAAAGAGAGAAAATCCGGAATGCCGGAAGGAGAGGAGAGATGTACTACAAAGAGAGAGATTTCATCCTAATCCTCCTGCCGGGGTTGGCAGGAGGGTATTGGATTACGGTAAGTTTTACCTGGAAAAGGATCTCAAGGGTTAATCAATGAATTGGATAACGGCGATCAACAGGAATTGGATAATTGGTTTTTCTCTATCGGAAACTGGATGATATATTGGTTTTCATAGAAATTCAAAAAGAAGGAAGTTGACTGATATTGGATTTTGCTCTCAGGTTTTTCAGGGAATCGGAAATCAGTTGTTGGACGGTTTTTGGACTTGGATATTAAATGACTGCGTCATTTGGACATTGGACTTAAGCAATCAATCAATCAACTTCTGATGCAAACATACAACCAGCTCAAGTGCCTTACAAGCGCAGTTCTGCCCTATTTCTACGCTTCAGAAAATACAGCATAAGCCGTAGAATTACGAGTAAATATGAAATAAAAGATAATAAGTGAATCGTAAAAATACCAGAGGTGAAGAAAGAAGAAAACTGGTAAATCCGGAAGATCTCTGAGGTCTCCTCCCGAAACCTCCTGCTATAAGTCAGGTTAGCAGGAGGGTATTGGATTAAATCAGTTCGATTTAATAGGGAGTGGATTTTTTGTGATTCATCGGTTATCGGAAACCGGCTACTTCAATAGAAATTGGATCAAAAATAATGTCAAATACGAATACTCTTAGCTTCAATGGATATTGTGATCAACCTGGTTCATTGGATTCGGATAGGATTCTACAGGTATTGGATTCAATTGGATATGGATGCTGGTTTCAACGGATAAAGGAAAGAAAGAAGCTGATTGATATTGGATTTTGCGGTTGGTTGTTTCAGAGATAATTGGATAAAAAGACTTTTTGGACGGTCTACGGAATTTCTGATATTGGATATTGATGGTTGAACCGGATATTGGATAATGCAACTATCAATCAACTTCTAATGCAAATTTAGTACCCCCACACCTCCTGCACAAGCGCAGAATTGCCCTTATTTTCACCTTCAGTATTTACGGAATTTATCGGAGATGCCCCAGTTTTTTGACGGGGATATACGATATTCCGGTTGGGGATTTAACGGAAACTAAAAGTTCCGGAATTCGTAGGAATACGTAAAATCACTATTGTACCCGGGTATAAACCTGCCGGGAGTCAGCGTTGCTCCGGCTATTTGCCCATCGACTGAATGACATCGTATTTGGTGACGATATGGTATTCCCCGCTCTCGTCTTTTACTAATACAGCACCATTGTCCTTGGTAATTAAACTGGTCAATCGCTCCAAAGGAGTATCCAGTTCAACTACCGGATATAACGGTTCAAGCACGTCTTTTAACCTTTTGTTCCTGATATCTTCAGCATTATGTTGCAACATTTTCTTAAATAAGCCCCCCTCGCTTACTGCACCCTGTAACTCATTGTTTATCAACACCGGAACGTTCTCTATTTGATATTTTTTCATTAATTCAACTACTTCCTGAACCGTCTGGTCGCCATTTGCTGTAATCAGCTTTTTAAACCCGCGGGCAGAAATTATATCGCGGCAGGTTTTAAGATCCAGAAACCCTCTTTCCATCATCCACTGATCGTTATAAACTTTGGCTACATACCGGCTACCATGGTCGTGGAAAATACAAACAACTACATCATCTTTAGTTAATGATCCTTTTAACTGCGTTAAACCCTGGAAACAGCTCCCTGCACTATATCCGCAGAACAAGCCTTCCTCACGGGCCAGTCGCCTTGTCATTAATGCGCCGTCTTTATCCGTCACCTGTTCAAAATGATCAATCACACTCATATCGTAATTCGCAGGTACGAAATCCTCTCCAAAACCCTCAGAAATATAAGGGTGAACCTCATTCATGTCAATCTCCCCAGTTCTAAAGTATTTTGTGAGCAAAGAGCCATAAACATCTATTGCCCAGACTTTTATATTCGGATTTTTCTCTTTAAGGAACATAGCTGTACCGGTTATTGTTCCTCCGGTTCCTGCTGTACAAACGAGGTGGGTGATTTTCCCTTCAGTCTGTTCCCAGATTTCCGGCCCGGTTGTTTCGTAATGCGCCAGCCGGTTGGCAAGATTATCATACTGGTTAAAAAAGTAGGAGTTGGGGATTTCGCGGGAAAGACGGCGTGCCACTGAATAATAGCTTCTCGGATCTTCAGGTTCAACGTTAGTCGGACAAACAATTACTTCTGCTCCCAGTGCCTTGAGGATATCAATCTTTTCTTTAGATTGTTTATCTGTAGTAGTGAAAATACATTTGTATCCCTTTACAACCGCTGCTAAAGCCAATCCCATCCCCGTATTACCTGAAGTACATTCTATGAGGGTACCTCCGGGTTTTAATTTACCCTCAGCTTCGGCTACTTCCACCATTTTCAAAGCCATTCTGTCTTTTATAGAGTTACCCGGATTGAAGTAATCTACTTTTGCCAGAACTGTGCAGGGAAAGTCCTTCGTAATTCTGTTCAACCGGATAAGTGGAGTATTGCCAATGGTCTCGAGTATGTTGTTCAGCCACATATTGTATGAGTTATTTGTTACAAAATCAGGGAGCGGGTTCCTTTAAATCTCAGTTTTACTTTCGAAGTTCTTCCATTGCCTTTAATACCACCGGATCGTAAAGATTATTTACCTGATAAAATCCGTCAGTTCTCCAGATTTGCCGGGCAAGTAAGGCTTTCAGCCGCTTTGTCAATTCATCCTTTTCAGTTTGTCTGATCGAAGTCAGATCAATCTTATCATTTTTTGCGTATTCTTTCAGGGCTTCAAACATATCATCTGTTTTATTAAAAGATGCAACAAAATGTTTGGGATCCCGGAACTGCGAAAGTTCCTGTTTATTTTTCACGTAATAATGATAAATGAAATAGTTAATTGTTCCCTTCAGATAAAGATCAGCAAAAGCCCGGCTATACCCTGTGGTATCCATAGGCACAAATACATCAGGAGTGATACCACCGCCACCATATACGGTACGGCCGCCATGAGTTTTGAAGGCTTTACCCTTAAATCTGAGACTATCAGCATTCAGGAATTCACCATTATGATAACGGGCCGACACTTCTTCATGATAAAAATCAACGCCTTTGTCGTATGGCTTCTGAATGCTTCTGCCGGCGGGAGTATAGTAACGGGCAACGGTTAACCTCAGCGCCGAGCCGTCTGATAGCTGATACTGCTCCTGTACCAATCCTTTTCCAAATGAACGCCTTCCGATGATTGTAGCCCGATCCCAATCCTGCAAAGCACCCGCCAATACTTCACTGGCAGAAGCGGAGTTTTCATCCATTAATAAAACTAGTTTTCCTTTTTCAAACAATCCATCTCTCAATGCCTTATACTCGTGTTTTTTTACCTTATCACCCTCCGTGTAAACAATAAGCTTGTTTCCGTCAAGAAATTGATCTGCAATATCCACAGCCTCACCC